>JAPLJA010000307.1 GCA_026388815.1 Pseudomonadota bacterium | reverse complement strand
CGTATGGCGGTGTAATCATAGATGCTTACGGTAATTTCAATGGCTGGGCCTGGGGTGAGAACATCGGCTGGATTCATTTCAACAGCTCATCCCCAGTTGCATACAAGGTACAGACTGCATGGAAAAATAGTTATGATGGTAATGGGGACGGCACAACTGACAGCCAGCAGGGTAATGTTGCTTCGCTCCATACCTATAACCGTCAATACTATGTAACTATTGCCGTCCCGGAAAGCAACAACCTGAGTAATGTGCAGGCTGTTCCAGTACCTGCCGGTGCACCAAACGGAGCCTCATTTCAAGATGGAATGTTTGCATTCACCATAAGCGGTTTGGCTGGTGGCGGAGCCACAACGGTGACTTTCTATCTGCCAGCAAATACAACGTGTACTACCTATTACAAATACGGGAAGACTCCGGATAATAATTCTGACCACTGGTATGAGTTCATGTACGGTGGTCAAACCGGGGCAGAAATCAACGGGAATAAAATTACCCTGCATTTCGTTCTATATAGCCTTGCATAAATAAAGCTACATATGTTATGCTGGCACTATCCTTAAAATAAGGAGGTGCCATGCGAGCGGTCAAACTTCATGGAACAGCCAAAAAGATACAGCAACTGGTGCAACTCAGCAAACAAGCCCTCCACGATGGAGCATATCGAGTTGCCAGCCGGCTCCACGCCGTGGCGCTCAATATGGAGGGCACGACCGCTCCTGAGATTGCCAACGTCCTTAAGGTTCACCGTTCCAAAGTCTCCATATGGCTGCGCAACTGGGAGCAGCAAGGGATGGATGGTGTCCTGGAGGGGCATCGACCCGGACGTCCCCCGGCTCTGTTCGATCACCAGCGACAAAAACTGGCCGATATCCTGGACAGCGGACCCGTGGCGTATGGATTCACCACGGGCGTGTGGACGAGCCCAATGGTCGCCAGGATTATTGAAGAAGAATTTTCCATTGCCTACCATCCCGCCCATGTTTCGCGTATCCTTCACGACCTTGGATTCTCCGTCCAGCGCCCCAAGAAGACACTGGCGCAAGCAGATAAGGGCGTACAATCTCGCTGGATTCGCTATAAATATCCCAGCATTAAAAAAAAGCCCGGAGCGAAGGGGCAGCCATCCTTTTCGAAGACGAAGCGAGCTTCCGGCAAGACCCCACGCTCTATCGTACATGGGCGCGGATAGGGTCTCAGCCACAACTACCGACTACGGGACAGAGAAACACCCTCAAGATTTTCGGTACGATCGAGCTGCATTGTGCCAGATTCCTCTACCACTTTCAGAACGTCTTCAATGCCGAAACATATATCCTGTATCTCGAACGAATTTTGCGATGTTACTTCCCACAAAAAGTGTATCTGATTCAAGACAATGCGTCGTACCACAAAGACCGGGACGTGTGGGCGTGGTTCTCAGACCACCGCACGTACCTCGAGGTTTACAACCTTCCGGCGTATTCACCCGAGCTCAACGCATTAGAAAGAATATGGCATCACACGCGTCTACACGGTACCCACAATCGATACTTTGCAACTCAGGACGAGCTTCGCTCTGCCTTAACCTCAACGTTTCGGAGCATCCAGAAAAAGCCATCACAGGTTATCGGATATCTGCGCCCATATCAATAAACAATTATGTCGCTTTATTTATGCAAGGATATATAATAGTTTTGTGATCCTAAAGTCCATTTGTCCATCCCCCTTCCCATTATTTAACTTATCCCCTATAACAACCTACAAAAACCGCGAACTAATTTCCTATGACCACCCTCTCTCAGTATATTTTACTCATATCATTTCCCCTTTATATTCCTGTTTCTTAATCATTTTTTATAACAAAAGCCCCCACCAGCACAATGGCTGATAGGAGCTTTCACCTGTTCTGATACCCCTTCCTTAATCACGAGTATCTCATTTCTAAACGTTATTGTTCTACTACTGTATTGCGGTGAGAAAATACACCTTTTCAGGGGGAAGTGCAAGGGGATTGTGGAGAAATGAGGCAGAAGCTGCCCGCTTTCGGGAGCTACCTATCCTCGGGGGTAACTAAACAAAAATCCCAAGTTTATAGAAATTCATGCTTAGGTACTATTAACATCGAATGATAATACTGCACACTATTAATTTCGCTTACTTTGTAAGAAAGTGAATGTTTTACTTCAGGATAAATCAAATCAAACGCTTTCTTGAAAACCTCTGTAAACTTCTTTGCAGGATCTCTTTTTTTGAACATTGGCAATCTAACAACCCTTGAACCATGTTTTGTAATAGACATTTTGTGATCAAGGACACCCTTTAAAAATTCTGAGATTACCTCAAGGGCATGGTTTTTATCCTGCATCGACAAAACGCTGTCGTCAACATATTGAATCAGATTACTAATATAGGGAACCATTACATCTTCAACGTTACCATTCACTAAACTGCCTCGCTTTATCCCTGTTAAAACAAGCAAGTCTGCATAGGCCCTTTTTAGCTGGTAAAAATCCTTTTTAGCTTTAGAAGATCGAATAATACATCCAGCCAGCTTATTTCTAAGAACTATTCCTTCCTTCTTTGGATCTCTGATAACGGCATCGCCTATTATGCTAATTGATCCTCCACATATAATGCTTGATGTTAAATACGCTAACGATTTTAAAAATGGATGGCTCAGAGGGATACCGTCACAGTCAATTTGAGTCCCATCATATGATACTGGCTCAAGTAGATTGATATAGTATGGTGTGCCAGGTTTTTCTCGTAACTGGTCGAGAGCTTTAATGCTGTATGGTCTGCCTCCCTTCTCCCAGCCGTACTTTAAAATACAGACCCTCTGCATTCTGACTTTCTCAGAGGTAATGGTTGCTAAAACGTTCGGCGAGAGAATATATCTGTCTCGATGAGGGATTTGAGCAAATTCGCCAGTCGTTGC
>JAPLJA010000041.1 GCA_026388815.1 Pseudomonadota bacterium | reverse complement strand
CATGCTGATCACCATAATATTTTCCAGGGATGCCTGCTTCAGCTTCACCAGCTCAACCAGCGCCCGTGCCTCGCAGGGCCGCAGGAGAACCGCCGTCTTCTTCTCAATGGGCGTCACCTTGGTCATGGCTGAAACGATCCGGGCACTATTCACCGGCATGATCGGAGCCAGAGTATTGATCCGGCTGACATCCTCGGAATCGGCGATCAGGCTCTGCACCACGCTCTTCCTGACCGGCGTCTCTCTCGGTGCCAGGATCAGCTCGACAATCTTCCTGTCCAGCAGCCCCTGCAAGAAACTGTTTACTGCCTCGTTGATCTTGCCCTCTTTAACTTCAATAATTCCCTGAACAGCCATCATCCACCTTTATATTGACCAGGACCGGGCAAGTGGATTCTCGCCCATCTCTTTTACCTTCTTGGTCATCTCTTTAACGGTTTCAGCAAACTTTCTTCCCTCACTCGCACTGATCCACCTGAGTTCCACCCTCTCATCCCCCAGGCGAAAAGTCTTGAGCACAGTCTTCAGGATGGTGATCCTCCTCCTTGCCTTGTAGTTCCCGGAAACGTAGTGACAGTCACCGGGATGGCACCCACCCACCAGAACCCCGTCCGCTCCCGAAAGCAGGGCACGGATCACGAAGACCGGGTCCACCGAACCTGTGCACATCACCCTGAGGGGTCGCAAGTTAGGAGGGTATTCAAGACGGGTAACACCTGCCAGGTCTGCGGCAGTAGCCGTACACCACCTGCACAAAAATCCGACAACCTTTGGTTCGAATTCGTTCATGCTTAACCTCCGAGCACCATTGTGTCCACAAGTGAGAGCATCTGCCTGTCTTTATAGCCCCTGAGCTTCGAGGCTTTGTTGGGACAGACCATCGCACAGACCCCGCACCCCTGGCAGATTGGCTCTCTCACCACGACTTTCCGGTTTTCCTCATCCTTTATCCGTGCCTGATAGGGGCAGGCAGCAATGCATACCTCACAGAGGGAACACCTTCTCTCGTTCACCTCAGAGACAATCCTTCCGGACTCAATCTGTTCCTTTGAGAGTATTCCAATTGCCCGCTGGGCTGCTGCCTCTGCCTGAGAAATCGCCTCGTCAATGAAGCGGGGAGAGTGGGCAAGGCCGCAGAGAAATATCCCGTCAGTTAGAAAATCCACCGGGCGCCACTTGATATCAGCCTCATTAAAAAACCCGTCTTCATCAAGGGGAAGATTACAGATCTCAGCCATTTTCTTGTTGTCCTGTGAAGGGATCACCGGCACTGCCAGCGCCAGGAGATCCGCAGGGAGTAGATATTTTTCTCCCATGGATGGATCAATGAGCTCAATCTGAATATGAGCGTCGCTACCTTTCTTTATCTCCGGCTTCTGGTTCAGATCATACCGTATGAATACAATACCCAATTCACGGGCCTTTGTGAAGTACGCCTCTTTAAAACCGTAGGTCATCATATCCCGGTAGAGGATTGAGATGTTGAGATCTGGCCGTTTCTCCTTGAGCCGGATTGCACACTTCACACTCTGGGAGCAGCAGACCCTGCTGCAGTAAGGTTTCTTCTCATCCCTGCCGCCTGCGCACTGGATCATCACGATATTCTTTGCACGATTGAGCCTTTCATCCTGTGAAAAAATTGCCTCTTCCAGTTCCCGCAGGGTTATTACTCTTGTATCGTTGCCCAGAAGATATTCGTCAGGTCTCGCCTCTTCTCCTCCCGTAGCAATGATGGTAACGCCGTGGTCAAGGGTAACCTCTTCCCCTGCATCTGTTTTCAGGCGGGAAATAAAGTTGCCCACATACCCCTTTGATTCCATAAGCGTTGCACTCCGGTACACGGTAATCAATGGATGAGCCTCCACCTCCTGAATCTTTGTTTTCAGAAGAGTCTGAGGATCGTTTCCTTCCAGGGTGAAATGGACCCGGTTGAGATTCCCGCCCAGCTGCGAAGATTTTTCTACGAGGCATACCTCAAATCCCTGTGAAGCAATGGCAGAGGCTGCGGTGAGACCGGCAATACCTCCACCAATCACCAGGGCACGCTTATGAAGGGAATGAGAGGTAACCGGTAACGGTTCCTGTTTTTTCAGCCTGTCCATACTGCAAGAGAGTAATCGCTCAGCCTTTGCCTCTCTCTCTTCTTTTGCCTGAATATTGATTAATCCCCGCACATCACAGATCTCAGAGAGAGATGGATGAAAGCCTGCCTCTATGAGTGCATCCTTGAACTTTCTTTCAAGCCCGTACGGGAGGCAGGCACCGATGAGGATGCGGTTGGCTTTAGTATTTTTCAATGCCTCTTTGAACTGGCTCATCCCGTCTGGTGTGCAGAGATACCTGACTTTCACCACTTCGTCAACCGTCTGATCCCGGTGGAGGAATCTTTCCATGGCAGAGAGGTCAAGGGCTGATTCAATCTCGCTGCCGCACAGGCAGAGGAACACCGCTATCCGTTGATCTTCTTCTGCCCTCTCCTCCTGGAGAAACGGGGCAGAACGCTTCGTCAGTTGATACCGACGGGCAGAGATTAATTCAGATGCCCTGAGCGCCGCTGCGCTTGATTGAACGAGGGTCTCGGAGATATCCTTTAAGCCCGAGAAGGAGCCGCCCACCAGCACCCCTTCTTTCCCGGTCTTCACCTGGGAGAAAGGTTCTGTTGAACAGAACCCCCATTCATTCAGCTCAATCCCGACACGTTTACTCAGTTCCTGAGCGCCCGGCGGAGACATCTGGCCAACTGAGAGAACGATCAGGTCAAATTCTTCCTTCACCACCTTACCGTCCTCACCGAGATACGATACCCTCAGATTCCTGTTCCCCGGATCTTCCTTGATCACCGGCACCCTGGTCCTGATGAACTTAATGCCTGATTCATCCCTCGCCCTGAGAAAGTAGCGGTAAAAATCTTTGCCGAAGGCCCTGATATCCATGTAAAAGATCTTTACCTCTGCCCCAGGGTCCAGGGATTTCAGGACCATCGCCTCTTTGATGGCATACATGCAGCAGGCAAAAGAGCAGTAGTCACGCTCTTTTTCCCGCGAACCTGCACACTGGAGAAATGCCACCTTTCGGGGAATGCGCTGATCTGAAGGACGGAAGATCTTGCCGAGGGTCGGTCCGGTCTGGCTGAAGAG
Source organism: Pseudomonadota bacterium (assembly GCA_026388815.1). Taxonomy (GTDB): domain Bacteria; phylum Desulfobacterota; class WTBG01; order JAPLJA01; family JAPLJA01; genus JAPLJA01. The sequence goes on along the minus strand of JAPLJA010000041.1, from coordinate 42,395 downwards.
CCTCTCGAATTCAATGCTGGTCACCACGTTTCCGAATCTGCCGTGCCCGTACTGGGTAAGCTGCTTCGGGTTAAACTCCTCAAAGCCGGCAGAGAGGATGATTGCACCTGCGTGTATTGTCTTTTTCTCATCGCCCTGAGAGAGCTGTATTGCTTTGGTAGGGCATATTTCAACGCATTTACCGCAGAGTGTACAGTGTTCCCTGTCAATGGTGTATACATTGGGAATACTCAAGGGGAGTTTCTGGTAGATTGCCTTCCGTCTGCTCAGTCCCTCGTTGAACTCATCCCTCACCTCAACCGGACAGACTTCAACGCACTTGCCGCAATCAATGCACTTCTCTTCATCAAGCCAGCGTGATTTCCTGATAAGTGAGATGTCAAAATTTCCTGCCTCACCCTCAACCTTCTCCAGCTCTGTGTAGGGGAGAAGCTCTATATTCCGGTGGAAGAGGTCCCTCCGCAAACAGAACTGGGAGCTGTCATCCCTCGAGAAGATGGGGAGCATCTTGCACATCCCGCAGTGGTTCGTGGGGAACTGGTAGTCAAGCTGGGAAAGGGTCCCGCCAAGGGCGGCACTCCGGTCGGTGAGATATACCTTGAAACCGGACTCGGCAAGGTCAAAGGCTGCTCTGATCCCGCCGATTCCTGCACCGATGATCAGGACTGATCCCGTCTTTTCCTTCGCCACCTTAGCTCAATTCCTCTTTCTTCTCTAATTCCACGTAATCTCCGGCTGCAACCTCGATCATCTCGAAGAACTGCCGGTTGGAAAAATTCTTGTGCTGCATCGCTCCTGATGGACAGAGTGACGCACAGGCGCCGCATCCCTCGCAGAGGGCCTCGTTCACCCGGGCGACCCGCTTTTTCGGATCGAGTTCCGGAGCCTTGTAGGCACAGATGGAAACGCACAGGCCGCACCCGCTGCACACCTCCTCGTCAACGTGGGCAATCTCAGGCTCGTGGAGGAGTTCCTTCCGGGAAAAGAGTGATAAAACTTTACTTGCTGCACCACTCGCAGAAGAGATGGTGTCGGTGATATCCCTCGGTGCCTGGGCGGTGCCTGCAAGGTAGATCCCGGCCGTGAGCGTCTCGACCGGGCGGAGCTTGATGTGGGCCTCGCTCATGAACCCGTATTCATCTGAGATGATGTTTAGCTTGCGGGAAAGATCTTTTGCACCGCTGCTCGCCACCATGGCAGTAGCCAGGACCACGAGGTCAGCCTTCATGTCGATCATCTTGCCTGAGAGGGTATCAACTCCGTACACCCTTAACTTCTCGCCTTCCCTGAATACCCGTGAAACCCTGCCTCTGAGATAGACGATCCGTTCTTTCTCTGTGAGTTCCTGGATAAACTCCTCGCATCCCTTGGCATCTGACCTGATATCCATATAGGAGATATACACCTGGCCGTCAGGAACCTTCTTTTTGTAGAGAGCAGCCTGTTTGGCAGTATACATGCAACACACACGGGAACAGTACGGGAGGTGGTTCTCCGGGTCACGGGAACCCACACACTGGATAAAGACAATCTCTTTCGGGACTTTTCCATCTGACGGCCTTCTGATCTCACCCCGGGTTGGTCCTGTAGGTGAGAGTATCCTTTCAAACTGGAGACCATCGATGACATCGGGATCGCTCTCATACTCAGTTATCTTCTCTTTAGGATAGAGGTCATACCCTGTAGCGACCACGATAGTACCAACCTCTTCTTCGATAAAGGCTTCCCCTTTTTTTATCTTTACCTTGAAGTTACCCACATATCCGCCGACTTCTTCCACCTCAGCGCTGGTGTAGAGCGTAATCTTCGGGTGGTTCATCACCTCCGTGACCTGGGGATTGATCATGCACTGAACCAGTTCCATGGAAGGAAAGGTGCCGGAGAGCTGCTGGGCATGGCCGCCCAGTGCAGGCGATCTCTCCACCAGGATCACCTCGTAGCCGCCCTTGGCAATATCCGTTGCCGCCTGCATCCCGGCAATGCCGCCTCCCACCACCAGGGCACGCTTGGTGATGGGCACCACCATGGGTGTGAGGGCGAGGTTGCGGCGTACCTTCTCTACGATCATCTCGATAATGGCAACGGCCTTCTTCGTTGCCATCTCCCGGTCATGGACGTGAGGCCAGCTGCAGTGTTCCCGGATGTTTGCGATTTCGCAGTGGTAAGGGTTAAGGCCCATTGAAGTCACTAAGGTGCGGAAAGTCTTCTCGTGCAGGGAGGGTGAGCAGTTACAATTTACCACTGCATCGAGCCTCTTCTCAAGAATTGCCTTCCGGATCAGGTCCTGGCCCGGATCAGAGCACATGTAGATGTAGTTCTCCGCATGCACTACCCCGGGATAGGTGCTGATCTCCTTCACCACCTTCTCTACGTCAACGGAGGCAGCGATATTGGCGCCGCAGTGGCAGATGAAAACCCCGATCCTTTTAGGCATACTCCTGAATCACCATCTCCTGGGCAAAGAGGATAAGCACCTTGCTTGCTGCAGCGCTTGCCTGCGCCACCGTGTCTGGGATGTCCTTGGGTGATTGGGAAGTTCCTGCTATGAAAATCCCCGGCTTGAGGGATTCCATCGGCCTCATTTTGAAGTGGGACTCACTCAAAAAACCGAACTTATCTGTTTTCAAATTCAGTTTCTTGATCAGCTCAGTCCCCTTCAGGCTTGGAACCATAGCCATACCCAGCACAACCAAGTCTGCATCTATCACGATCGTTCTTCCTGAAAGGGTATCCACCCCGTATACCTTGATCTTGTCATTCTCCCTAAAGAGACGGGAAACCCTCCCCCTCAAATAGACAACATGGTCTTCTTCAACTGCCCTCTGGATAAATTCCTCGTACCCCTTGCCAGTACTCCGGATGTCAATGTAAAAGATATAGGCCTGACCATCCGGAACTGCATGCTTATAGAGCATGGCCATCTTGGCCAAGTACATGCAGCACACCTTCGAACAGTAGGGGTAGAAATGTTCTGGATCACGGGACCCCACACAGGAGATGAAGACCACCTCTCTGGGAGTCTTTCCATCTGAAGGTCTTAACACCTCGCCAGCAGTAGGTCCGCCAGGAGAGAGGAGCCTTTCAAATTGAATTCCATCAATAATATCCAGATCATCATCGTACTCAGAGATTTCCTTCTTGGACATGAGCTCAAACCCCGTAGCGAGGATGATTGCCCCCACATTTATATCTATGAAGGTATCCTTCTGGGAATAATCAACGGCCTCTCGAGGACAGATTTTAGAACATACTTGACACGTTCCAGTAGTAAAGTAGCCGCAATGTTCCCTGTCAATAATTGGTTTATTCGGCACGGCCTGAGCAAAGGGAATATAAATAGCTTTTCGGTGACCAAAAGGTAGGCGGTCGTAATCCGCAGGAACTTGGGTGAGACATTTCTGAATACAAAGTCCGCATCCATTGCATTTTGTCCAATCAACATAACTGGCTTTTTTTCTGATTTTGACGGTAAAATTCCCTATCTCCCCGGAAATCTCTTCTACCTCACTATAAGCGAGAGTCTCTATATTGGGATTTTGCCAACACTCCACCATCTTCGGGGTCTCAATACACTGGGGACAGTCTAGGGTAGGGAAAACTTCTGAATACTGGATCATATGTCCTCCGATACTGGAGGTTTTTTCCACTAACAGCACTTCATACCCCCCATCGGCAATATCCAGTGCTGTTTGGATCCCGGCAATCCCCCCACCAATTACCAAAGCCCTTTTGGTAATTGGAATATAAGATGGGGATACATGACTTTGATGCTGGAGTCTATCAATAGAGGCCTTGATGGTTTGGATCATTCTCTGTGTAGCCTCCACCTCAGTGAGGTTCCAGTCACCACCCTCCTTAAGCCCAGCAACCTCTAGCTGATAGGTACTTAAGCCTTCAGAAACAATAACATTTCGGAAGCATTCCAGGTGTAAAGAAGGAGAACAACTCGTTAAAACTATTCCATCCAATCTCTTCTCTTTTATAGCATCCCTGACCAATTCTAACTCTGAGCTAATGCACATATCTTCATAGGGTATAACATATGCTACTCTGTCATACCGGGAAATACTCTGGATAACTTGCTGTACCTTTATATCTCCAGCAGCTTTCAAGCTACAATGACAAAGGAAAACCCCTATCCGTTCCATTCTAATCCTTTGAAAAGATTAAATCCTTTTTCATCCACGGGAATACCAACTTACCGTTTTCAATCTTGATTGCTCCAGTCGGGCAAACATAAGCACAGCCCCAACAATCAAAACACTCCTCGGAAGGCTGATAAAAGGGAGTGGCTACTTCCCGCTTGGTTCCTCTACTCACGAAGCTGAGAGCCTTTTTCTCTGATATCTCTTGACAGACTCTTACACACAGACTGCATAGGATACAGTCTTCATTCTCTGAACTAAACCTCGGTTTTAAAACGCCCATCTCCTTTGCTAAATTCTGTATTCTCTCAGTAGAGGGGCACCTCGCCAGCAATAATTCAATAATCCCCCGGCGTAATTTCTGAATTCTTTCTGTGTTTGTTTTGACCTCCAGACCTTCCTCAATTTGGAAAAGGCATGAAACTACTATCCTTGACCTGTCTCTTTGAACCACTTCTACACTGCACAGCCTACAGGCTCCGTAAGGACTCAGCAAGGGGTGATAACAGAGGGTAGGAATATAGATATTGTATAATCTGGCTGCCTCCAGTATTGTTGATCCTTCTTTTGCCCAGACTTTTTTCCCGTCAATAGACAAAGCTATCATTTACCTGCTCCACTATTGCTTTACTATAGCTCCAAATTTGCAAACCTCAACACAAGCGCCACATTTGATACACTTGCTTTGATCCATGGAATGTGGTTGTCTTTTTTCTCCACTTACTGCCTGCTGGGGGCATACCCCCACGCATCTATGACAACCTTCACACTTCTCAGGATCAATAAAGTATTGAAACAATTCTCGGCAAACACCTGCGGGACATTTTTTATTCCTAATATGTGTTTCATACTCCTCCCTAAAATAGCGTAGAGTGCTCAGAACCGGATTAGCAGCACTTGTTCCCAAACCACACAAAGAACCATCTCTTAGGATTGCCCCTAAGTCTTGTAATAACTCGATATCTCCCTCCTCCCCTCTTCCCTCAGTGATACCCTGGAGTACCTGGCGTGCCCTTTTTATCCCTTCACGACAGGGCACACACTTACCACAAGACTCCTCTTCCAAAAAGGTAAGGAAGTAATTTGCTATGTCTACCATACACGTATCTTCATCCATAACTATCATCCCGCCAGAGCCCATCATTGAACCAACCCGGGCCAATTCCTCATAATCCACTGGCAGGTGGATTAAACTCTCTGGAATACATCCTCCTGAGGGACCACCAGTCTGAACTGCCTTAAACTTTTTATTCCCTTGAACTCCTCCACAAATATCATAAATGATCTCTTTTAGACTTATACCCATAGGCACTTCTACGAGACCAGTATTATTTACTTTCCCCACCACCGAGAATACTTTTGTTCCTCTACTGCTCTTGGTACCGATCTTAGCAAACCACTCTGCCCCTCTGGCTATTATCACTGGAACATTTGCCCAAGTCTCTACATTGTTTATGTTACTTGGTCTATCCCACAATCCCTTTTCTACTGATCGGATATACTTTGCTCGTGGTTCACCCACTTTGCCTTCAAGCGATGCCATTAAAGCGCTCGATTCACCGCAGACAAATGCTCCCCCACCTCGATTTATTTTAACAGTAAAATCAAAATTTGAATTAAGGATATTTTCCCCTAATAATCCACACCCTTCAGCTTTTTCAATCGATTTTTTTATCGTTCTAATAGCCAAGGGATACTCATTGCGAAGATAGATATACCCTTCATGAGCCCCAATAGCATAGGCACCGATGACCATCCCTTCCAAAACGCTATATGGGTCACCCTCAAGGATGCTTCTATCCATGTAAGCACCGGGGTCTCCCTCATCGGCATTGCAAATTACATATTTGATGTCACCTTTGGCATTACGGCACGATTCCCATTTAACTCCAGTGGGGAATCCAGCCCCACCACGCCCCCTTAAACCTGATTGTTTCACCTCCTCGATCACCTCTTGAGGGCTCATCTCATGGAGTACTTTATACAGGGGGAAGTAGCCTCCCCTCGCAATGTACTCCTCTATGCGTTCTGGGTCTATAAAACCACAGTTATTGAGGGCAATCTTTAATTGTTTCCTGTAAAAGTCAACCTCTTGATACAAGCATATATCCTCTACCCCTTTTAATCCTTCTTCGTTGCAGAATTTTTTTGTCACACCATCTACCAAGCACTCTTCTTCTTCCATCTTACAAAGAACCCAATCTTTTTTAATCTCACCCCTTTTAAGAACAGCTATTAGCTCCACGACTTTCTCAGGGGTTATCTGTTCATAAATTATTTTTGGCTTTCCTGGCTCTAACACGGTAACTATAGGTTCTTTTTGACAAAAACCGAGGCAACCTACCCTTTCGATCAGTATATCCATGTCATTTTTCTGCACTTCATCTACTAAAGACTCCAGAACTTTGCCTGCACCAGTAGCTAATCCGCAAGTAGAGGTGCCTACTGTGATCTTTGTTTTACCCGGATAAAGTGCTTTCAGTCCCTCATTCTTTATCATGTACAGATCTTCTGGGGTTTTGATCTTCATTTTCCCTATTACCCACCCTTAGCGATAATTTTCCAGCACTGTGAATACTTTCTCTTGGTTTACGCGCCCATGTGTGTTTTCATCTATTACTACTACCGGGCTTAAACTACAGCAACCAACACAACGCACTGTCTCCAGAGTAAATCTAAAGTCTTTAGTAGTGTCCCCCACCTTAATGTTCAATTCCCTCTCTATCTTTCCTAGAATGCTTATTGCTCCTCGTACATGGCAGGCGGTACCAAGACAAATATTTATGAGGTGGCGACCCCTCGGTTTTAGGCTGAAAGCCTTGAAGAAGGTGGCTACACTAAATACCTGACTTAAGGGAATATCCATCTCTTTGCTGACTTTAATCAATATTTCTCTTGGCAGATAGTTAACCTCAGTTTGAATGTCTTGAAGTAGGGATATTAGTAGCCCCTTTTCACCTTTATATTTTTCAATAATAGAATCAATCTTTTCGTTATTGATTGACGGCTCCATCTTCTTACCTCGTGACCAATCCCTTAATAAAAGAAGAATTTGGCAATCTAAAATTTAGGTTAGAGTCGGACTGCACCAATGATGCATTCATAATGTGATCTACCCTAAATCAAGCTTATAAACAGCTATTTGTATGTTGATGAATCTCCACCATCTATCCCCGAATTATCCCTCTCTCTTTGAGCAGAGGGATAGGATCTACGTAGTGGAGATCAAAGCGGCATGTCTCAGCACCAAGTCCTAAGGACAGGGCTAATAGCTGAGTAAAATAGAGTACCGGCATCTGCTTGAAACCCACATATTTTTTTATCACTTCCTTCTGTCGATGATCTAAATTGAATTCGCAGAGAGGGCAGCTCAGGACGACTACTTCTCCTCCGCGCCTCTGGGCAGAGCTTAAGATAGCAAAAACGCGGTCAACTACCGCATCGCTTGCATTCACCGTGTGGTAAGAACCGCAGCATTCCGTCCTCATCGGCTCATGGATCACCTCTGCACCCAGAACCTGCAAAAGGTCTTCCATGATGCTCGGCTCCTCCATGGAGTCAACCCCGATCTCAGAAGGCCGGAGCAGCATGCAGCCATAGTAAGGAACCACTTTCAGGCCGCTCAGGGGATGTGTGATCTTTTCCTTAAGCTTCTCGTATCCAATCTCATCCCTCAGTACCTCAAGGAGGTGAATGATCTCCACTTCTCCGCTATACTTAGTCTGCTCATCATCCATGAAGTTACTGATCTTATCCTGCCGGTCTGCATCTTCTCTAATGAGGAGATTAGCCCTCTTCAGGGTATTGTAACACATGGCGCAGAGGGTGGTTACCCGGTTTGCTCCCTGCTCTTTTACCCTGATCAGGTTCCTCAGAGGGGCCAGGTGATGAACGAGGTCATCCGTAGCGAGAGAAAAGACCGTGCCGCAGCAGTTCCAGTTAGGCAGCTCAACCAGCTTGACTCCGAGGGCATCGAGGGCTGCTACCGCAGATTCCTCAAAACCCTTGCCTTTCGTTTTGACGGTACATCCAGGGTAATAACTGATCTCCATGTTCAACTCAGCCAGTAAATTTTCTGAAATTGCTGATGAGGGCAATCTGGGGCAGTTCCTCCAGCTGCTCGGGGGTAAGCGACGACGGCTCGACGTAGTTGATCTTATCCCTCGTAACCAGGACTCTCAGTGCCTCCATGATCCTGGGGACATCTACTCCCCGTGGACAGCGGACACCGCAGGTCAGGCAGGATGAACAGAGCCACATAGTCTTGGAATTGCCTATGTCCTCCTGTAAACCAAGCTGTACCATGCGTATGATATGGCTCGGCAGCAAATCCATTGCAAAAGAAAATGGACAGCCAGCAGAACATTTTCCGCACTGGTAGCAGGAGAAGAGATTCTGCCCGCTGATCTCTTCAATCTTCTCAATAAATTCGCTTCTTACCTTTTCAATCGACAGCTCAACCTTCATTTAAAAACCTCTATAGTCAAATCCGAAATCCGAATATCGAAATCCTAAACAAATTCAAAATCCAAAATTCAAAACTTTTATGTTTGGGATATTTGAATTTCGAACATTTGTATTTATTTCGGGTTTCGTGCTTTGATATTTGATATTTAGCATCTCATGTACGCTTGTACTTCTTCACACCCTCTTTATACAGATCGTTCCCCCGGCAATCATTCACCACGATAACTGGGAAATTATCCAGAGTAAGTCTTCTGATCGCTTCAGGGCCTAAATCTTCGTAAGCAACAATCTTCGATTCCTTAATCCGCAGGGCGAGGAGAGCCCCTGCGCCGCCTACCGCAGCAAAGTACACAGCCTTATATTTCTTCATCGCCTCGATCACTTCCGCGGATCTGAATCCCTTGCCAATCATTCCTTTGAGCCCTTGGGCGATCAGGCGGGGTGAGTATTTATCCATGCGGGAACTGGTGGTAGGCCCTGCAGAGCCAATAGGTCTCCCCGGCCGCGCCGGTGTTGGTCCGACAAAGTAGATCACCTGGCCCTTGATATCGAAGGGGAGCTGTTCACCTTTATCCAGGAGGTCTGTGAGCCTTTTGTGTGCGGCATCCCTTGCAGAATAGACATAGCCGCTGAGCAATACCCGGTCGCCGCTTTTCAATCGCTCTACAGACTGGTCATCAAGGGGGGTTTTGAGCTTGATCTCCTCAATCATTTCCTTAAAAGACTACCTCTTTATGCCTGTGGGAATGGCAGTTGATGTTGACGGCAACGGGAAGGCTTGCGATATGGCAGGGATGAACCTCTACATGCACTGCCAGGGCAGTAATTCTTCCTCCCAGTCCCTGAGGGCCGATCCCCAGATCGTTTATCTTGGTGAGCAATTCCTTCTCCAGTTGAGCAACTTCTGGATCAGGATTGGGTTTTCCGAGTGGACGGATCAACGCCTCTTTGGCAAGGAGCGCTGCCTTTTCAAGGGTTCCGCCGATCCCCACCCCCACAACAATAGGTGGACAGGGATTTGCACCGGATTCCTGTATCCTGCTTACAACAAACTCTTTAATCCCTTCAACACCGTCTGAAGGCTTGAGCATGGTTGCACGGCTCATATTCTCACTCCCCCCGCCTTTGGGGGCAATAACAATTTTGAGCTTATCTCCGGGTACAAGTTTAACGTGGACAACAGCAGGGGTATTATCGCCGGTATTCTTCCGGGTAAAGGGGTGACAGATGGATTTGCGGAGGTAGCCTTCCTGATAACCAAGTCTCACACCTTCGTTGATCGCCTGGATGAGGTTGCCGCCGAGAACCCTGACATCATCACCCAGTTCAACGAAGCAGACTGCAAAACCGGTATCCTGGCAGAGGGGAATCAATTCCTTTTTGGCAATTCTTGCATTCTCGATGAGTTGATTAAAAATCTCTTTGCCGGTGGGGGATTCTTCTTCCTTCCGCGCCTTTTCAAAGGCACTCATGACATCCCGTTCCAGCTCGTAATTGGCTGAAATACAGAGGTCTTTTACCTTCCTGCTGATGTCTTCTACCTTAACCTCTTTCATCCCATTCCACGGACAAGTGTGAGTGAATATTCATTCAGGATCATTATTTATTAAGTTACCTATTAACGGGAATTCTGTCAAGTTTTTTACCTTTTTTCACATTCAGAAAAAAATAGGCATAGGAAAAATCCTCCGCCTTTCTGACATGATAATTATCCTGTAATAAATATAAATAAATAATATGTAACCGTAGGGGCACCCGTGCCTGCCCTGATTTTGGTAACCACAGGGGGCTACCCCTACGTTGGGCGTAATCCGCCTGCGGCGGACGCCTTGCGGTTCAGAAAACTTCCCCGAGGACGGGCCAAACCTTTTATAGACCGCAGGCCGCGTTTCGCGGTAAAGTCATTTACTCCGCACTCATCATTCCGCACTCCGCACTCGTCGTGGCTCTGCTTTCACCAGCCCGTGCATGGTTGACGTCCCGTTATTTATAAATTTTATCGTAAAATTGCCTGGTTAGCCCCCATATTTTTCTCTTGACAAATACCTGCGGTAGAAGTTAGCATTTTGTACATTCTGGTTATGCCCATTTTACACTTCTTTTGAATTAACGCAGTAGAGAATCAGTATCCAGGAAGCAACATAATAGGAGGCTAACGTGACGAGCAAAATTCTCAGAGCAGGTATTTTGGCACTACCCTTTCTCCTCATTGCTTCTTTAGCGTTCTCAGCCACAAAATACTCGGAACTTTATTTTACCAAAGGCGTGGCTGAATTCAATGAGGAACGGTTTGAGCAGGCGTTAACAGAACTAAAGAAGGCGGAAAAGGAGGACCCACAGAACGCTCAGATTCAGTATTACCTCGGTCTAACCCTCATCCAGCTCAATGACCTTAAAGGAGCGGTAGATGCATTAAGAAAGGCCGCGGAGCTCGACCCAACTCTACCCCGCGTTCACTATGACCTGGGAATTGCCTACTACAAACTGGGGGAATATGACAATGCCCTTAAAGAGCTCAAGCTTGCCCAGGGACAGGAACCGACCCGGGCAATGATCCACTACTATCAGGGCTATATCCTCCATTTACAGAACCACTTTGAAGAATCCACCCCCTATCTCAAGAAGGCTGCTGAACTTGATCCGTCTCTCAAACAGAGCGCTCAATTCTTTGCCGGGTTGAATGGCTTAAAGTCGTCCCGCCTGAGCGAAGCCGAAACAGAATTTAACGATGCCTATAAGACTGACCCCTCTTCTGAACTGGGCATAGCGGCAAAAAGCTATCTTGATAAGATCACTGAGGCAAGAAAAGGCGCGAAGAGATGGGACATCATACCCAGCTACAGCCTCCAGTACGACGATAACGTGATCCAGGACCCTGGCGGCGGCATCTCCCCTACCAGGATTTCCGATGAGGGGGACTTCAGGCAGGTGTGGTTCTTAGCTTCCGAATACCGGTTTATCCAGAAAGAGGACTGGTTGGTTGCCGGTCGTTACACCTTCTATCAGAGCCTCCATGCCACCTTACATGACTATGACCTCCAGAACCACCAGAGCACCATCCTCGTTGCCTACCGGGGGAAAATTGCTGGCACGACACCCTACCGGGCACAGTTTGATTACCGCTACAACAACTCCATCCTCAACGAACACCGCTACCTCGGAGCACATTCCGGGACGCTGACCTTTGATGTCGTATTTGTCCCGAACTGGATTACCCAGTTTATCTATCGCTTCCAGGATAAGAAATTCTATTTTCCGGCACCAACCAAGGCTGCAGACAGGGATGCGGAGAATAACATGGTTGGTTTTAACGAATACATCTTCTTCTCCGGTGGAAAACGGTATATCAAGGTTGGTTATGCATTTGATCACGACAATGCCATCGGTCAAAACTGGGACTACGATGGCCACCGGGTATCAGCAGGATTTTTCACTCCCCTCATCTGCCAGATCATGATGAACTTTGACTTTAATTACTGGAATCAAGACTATGATAATACTGACACTTTCTTTGCCAAAAAAAGGAATGATGAAGAGTACACCTACTCAGTATCCTTTGACCGTCCCTTAACGGAAATATTTTCAGTCAACCTGCAGTACACCCATGTGAACCATGATTCCAATATCGCTTTCTATGACTATAAACGTAACATTGTAGCTCTGACCTTTACGGCCAGGTTCTAACAGTGGAGGGAAAAATGCTTAAAAAGGTTTTTGTTATCATAACCTGCTTCTATCTGATCCTGGGCCTGACAGCCGTTGTCCAGGCGTCCAATGGAAAGGCTGCGGGGAAGATTACCGCTGTCAAGGGTGAAGTGCTGATCTTTCATAAAGATGATGCGAAAGGGATAAAGGCGAAACTTAAAGATGCAGTTTACCAATATGACACCATTCAGACCATGAAAGACAGCAGAGTGCAGATCATGATGGAGGATGACAGCCTCATCAACCTGGGCGAAAATGCAAAGATTCACCTGAAAGAATATCTCTATGCCCCGGAGGAAAACCGCCGGAGCGCTGCCCTCGACCTCCTGAGCGGCAAGGGCAGGTTCATCGTGGGTAAGCTCTTTGCCGGCCGGGATTCCAAATTCCAGGTCAATACCTCCACCTCAGTCATCGGTGTAAGAGATACCCATTTCATTGTCTGGGTGGTAAGTCCTGAACTGACAACGGTAATAACGATGGACGGAACGGTAGTGGCAAGGAATGTCTCAGAGACCCTGGTCTGCGAATCAACGGTGGGCAGGAATTATTCCTGTGAAGTAGCCTCAGGCAAATGTCCTGCTGCGCCAGCCCTGATGCCGGCAGAAGAGATACAAAAAATTCTCATGGATATCCAGTTATCACCCAGCCCGCCTGCTGGAGAAACACCGGCCACTACGAAGGACTCAGCAGAGATTTCAAAGGCCGGGAGCGAAGAAAAAGCAGACGTACCTGCACCCCAGACTGGTCAGGATAATTTGGGAACAGTAAATCAAACTCAAAACCAGACCGAAAATCAACCTCCTGTTATAGGAAACCCAGTTCAGACACCACAAGATACCACGGGTGGTGCACCTACAGATATGATATTACATGATCCACCTGAACATCCATGAGCTACAATAAAAAAGACCTAAGGAGTATATTATGAAAAAACTCATATTTCTCTTAATGATAGGTTTTGCGATGGTACTTGGCTTCCTAACAGGAGCACAGGCTGCAACCATAACGGTCGGTGAAGCTATCGGGAAACCTGGTACTGAGGTAAGCATACCGGTCACCATTGACGACACGGCAGGAAGGCTTGACTGTTCATTTGCTGTCTCCTTCAATACAACCCTCCTGGAATACACAGGAAAAACTTCAGGAAATATGGGGGCTACCATTTTAACAGCTACCCTTGCTGAAATAAATGCTACCGGTATGGTTCAGCCTATAGTTCAGTTTGAAGAAGGCGGATCCACCTCCGGGACGATTGTGTATTTTAAATTCATGATCAAAGAGGCTACCGCAATCGGCACTATCATACCTCTCATTATCTCAGAAATTGTTCCTGCGGAGATCTATGCAGGGGTAAGCGGCAAGATAACTGTCGTTGAGACACTCTGTACCGTTACCATCTCGCCCTCTTCTGCTAGTGTTTACGAGGGCGCATCCCAGACCTTTTCTGCCTCCACGAACGGTCAGGGTTGCAAAACCGGCTCCTATACCTGGTCAGTCTCCAGTACCATCGGAAGCACCATCACGCAGGCTGGCGTTTATACGGCTGGATCAACCGCTATTGAGGCTACTGATACCATCACTGCTACTGACACGGCAAATGGCAACATTACCGCACAGGCTATTGTTACGGTTAAACCACCCTTCTGCACCGTAACCATTTCACCCTTATCTGTTACTGGATTTGAAGGTATGACTCAAACATTCTCTGCTTCCACCAGCGGACAGGGCTGCAAGACTGGAGCCTATTCCTGGGCTGTCTCCAGCACCATCGGCAGCACCATCACCCAGAACGGTCTCTATACCGCAGGGTCAACCGATGCCCAGGTCACTGATACCATTACCGCTACTGACACGGCCAACGGCAATATCACTGCCCAGGCTATTGTGACGGTCAAACCAACTTTCTGCACAGTCACTCTTTCACCTCCATCTGTTACGGTAAAAGAAGGTGAATCCAAGACATTCAGCGCCTCCACCAGCGGACAGAACTGCTCCAAGGGTGTATACACCTGGTCAGTTACGAGCACCATCGGAAGCACCATTACCCAGCAGGGTGCATACACCGCAGGCACGACTGCTGTTCAGGCTACCGATACTGTCATTGCAACTGACACGGCAAACGGTAATATAACCGGCCAGGCAACGATCACGGTCAACCCCAAGACATTCGCGGTGACAATTTCACCATCGTCTGTGACGCTGGATTCGGGTGAAAAACAGAATTTTAAAGCAACCACCACAGCGGACGGTGAGGTGATAAGTGGCAGTTACACCTGGGAGATCAGCCCTGCCTCTGCCATCGGCAGCACCATATCATCATCTTCCGGACTGTTCACGGCAGGCAGCAACAACTCATCTAACTCCATTCCAGAAACTATCGTGGTTGCAGATACTGCCAACCGAAATGCACAGGCTATGGCTGCTGTCACCGTACTCCCCATTCCTCCCTCTTCTCCTGTGCTCATTTCACCTGAGAATGGCTATACCAGCGCTCCGTCACAGCCTGCCTTTACCTGGGAACTTTCAGACAGGGCCATTTCTTACGAACTGAAGGTTGCAACTGATCCTGAATTTTCTCAGGGCAGTCTGAAGATTAACCAGTCCGGGATTACAGGAAATTCTTTTACACCTGATATCCCCCTTTCTTCTGAACCCTATGCCCCATTCTACTGGAAGGTAACAGCGGTAAACGACGGTGGAGCAGTTGACTCTGCGATCTTCACGTTTATTCTCAACGTCACCGGACCGCAGGAGCTCGTGTCTGAAGAAACATTAAATAAAGCCAAGGACGCTCAGGATATATCCGCATATCAGATGATTTCTGTACCTCTCTTTCTTGAAAACAAGGACCCTATGACTGTACTGGGCTTTGATAAATGTGATTCCACTGTTTGGAGGTTCTTCCGGTACGACAGTGATATGGTAACCGATACAGGAGAGATCGGCGATTACCATGAGTATGATTGCAGTATCCCCCCTGATCTGTACCTTGATTTTGAACCCGGACGGGCATTCTGGCTGATCACGAGTGAAGGTGGGCGGACGTTAAATGTGATCGGAGACCCCGTGCCCACTACAGAAAAATTCTCTATCTTCCTTCAATCCGGATGGAACCAGATGGGCGATCCCTTTGCCTTCCCGGTAGACTGGATGAACGTCAGCGTCATCGATGAAAACGGCCAGGAGCAACCAATTTATAACCAGAGCTTGATTGAATTTGACTCGATTGCCAACAGCAGCCTGTGGGAGTGGAACGGCGATGGATATGACCGTCCCAGCGTCATGGAACCATGGACGGGTTACTGGGTCAATGTGCTCATGGTACCGGATACGGGCCTGGTAGAACTCAGAGTGCCACCTATTGTTTCGGTGATTCCTGAAACCGAGTTCTCGACACCTGCATCGGCACCACTGGCTGTAAATAAATCTGAATTTGTTATCAAGCTCATGGCCCAGGGGAAAAAGACCAGGGATACGTACAACTATCTCGGCATCTCCTCTGTATCTTCGTCTGAGTATGATGAAAGAGATATCTTAGAACCTCCCCAGCTCTCGAACAAACAGGTAAGCCTCTACTTCCCCCATGAGGACTGGAAGGACAGACCGGGGATATACGCAACCGATTTCCGTCCGCCATCAGCAATTGACGAACCCTTTACCTTCATCGTCGCCGGCGGAGAAAAGGGAGAAAAGGTGACACTCACCTGGTCAGGGGTAAATGAAGTTCCGGCAGGATACAAGGTTGTTCTCTTACATGTAAAGAAAGGGAAAGTTATCGATATGAAAAAAGTTAGTACGTATAGCTACAAAGTGGATAAAAAGAGGGCGATGGAATTTCAGATTTCATTCATCAATAATGCTTCCTCCAGCCTCGTAGATGACGGATCAACAAACTTCCTGGAGGATGAGCTTGATGATGAGTCCATGGAGGATTTAGACCTCTACTAACCACTTCGGATTGCAGAATGCGGATTGCGGAATTCTCTTTAAAGATTTAACGCAGTCCGCACTCGCCCTTCCGCAATAGGTTCTCAATGAAGATCTGGCTGAAAAGGCTTTTCAAAATAAACGCCTTCCGGTTAGCTACCCTCATCACCATCATCTGCATTATCCTCTACTTCCTCAAGCCATCGTTCCTTGAACTGATGGAGCTGAAAGTCTTTGACCTGAGGTTCATATCCCGCGGTAATAAGAAACCAGGCAACGAAGTTGTCATTGCCACCATTGATGAAAAGAGCCTGGATGAACTGGGGAGATGGCCGTGGCCGCGTACTGTCATCGCTCGACTGGTTGACAAGCTGCATTCCTGCCAGGTAAAGACTATCGGGTTTGATATTGTCTTTCCCGAGCCCGATGAAAACTCAACTCTCAGGGGTGTACTCGCTGTTAAGAAGAAGGTGAAAGAATTCGATATCAATAACCCCCAATTCACCAGATTTCTTGCCAGTATGGAAAAGGGCGCGGACACTGACCGGCTACTGACCGATTGCATCAAGAGATCTCAGAATGTTGTCCTGGGCTACTTTTTTCATACCACCCAGGAAGAGGTAAAATCGCTGCAGAAGGATATTCTCGAGAAACGGATTAACGACATCCTCCCTTCTGAATACACGATGGTTAAATTCCTATCTAAAGAGGCCCGTACTGTGCCTTTGATCAAAGCTGTAGCAGCAGAATCAAATATTTCCCAGCTTTCTTCGGCTGCTTCCTCATCTGGATACTTCAATATCTTTACGGATGATGATGGTACAGTCCGGTGGATACCTCTTGTTATCCGGTGCCAGGATTCCTACTTCGCACCACTTTCTCTGCAGGTTCTGAAGCACTACCTTGATTCACCTCCCCTTTCCATCAGGATTGCTGACTTCGGGGTCGAGAGTATCAGGCTGGGGGATATAACGATACCAACAGATGAACAAGGGAGGATGCTCATCAATTATCGCGGCTATCCAAGGACATTCCCCTTTTACTCCATTACCGACATCCTCCACGACCGCATTCCGAAAGATGCCTTAAAAGACAAGATTGTCCTGGTTGGCGCTACTGCCATTGGAATCTATGATATCCGGATTACACCCTTTGCCGGTAGCTTTCCCGGTCTCGAGATCCATGCTAACGTGATTGATAACATCCTCCGGGGCGACTTCCTCATGAGGCCGGCCTGGCTCAAGGTGTTCGACCTCATTGCCATCCTGCTCATCGGGATTATCCTGGGGGTATTCATACCAAGGGTTAAGGCTCTCACCGGCCTCATCGTGAGCTTCTCCCTCCTAACTGTCTATCTTTTCGTCGACCGTTACCTGTTTCAGAACCTCAACGTATGGCTGAGCATAGTCTATCCTCTCATCAACCTCTTTACCGTCTATACGGGCATTACCGTCTACCGTTACGTCACCGAGGAGAGGGAAAAGAAAAAGATCAAAGGGGCTTTCCAGCAATACGTGACCGAAGCGGTGGTAGATGAGATGCTCAAGAACCCGGACAAACTGAAGCTCGGCGGCGAGAAAAAGGAACTCACCGTTCTCTTCTCAGATATCCGGGGATTCACCACCATCTCTGAGAAGATGTCTCCTGAAGGCCTGGTTAAGTTTCTGAATGAATACCTTACCGTCATGACCGACATTGTGTTTAAGTACAATGGGCTCCTGGATAAATACATGGGTGATGCCATTATGGCTGTATTTGGGGCGCCCCTCGACCAGAAGGATCACGCCCTCAAGGCATGTCTGACAGCACTGGAGATGATGGAGGAATTGAAAAAACTCAGGGACAAATGGGAGAAACAGGGAATGCCTGCCGTCAACATCGGTATCGGGATCAACTCGGGCCCCATGGTTGTAGGTAATATGGGGTCAGAAAGGAGGTTTGACTATACGGTCATGGGGGACAATGTCAACCTCGGCTCCCGCCTCGAGGGTCTCAACAAACAGTACGGCACCAACATCATCGTGAGCGAATTCACCACGAACCAGATCAGTGACGGTTTGATCGTGCGTGAACTCGACCTGGTAAGGGTCAAAGGGAAAGATCAAGCAGTGAACATCTTTGAACTCATGGGGAGGGGCGAACCCACCTCACAGCTCTCAACCTTTCTTGAACAATACCATGAAGGGATAAAGGCTTACCGATTGAGAGAATGGGATAAAGCAATTGATGAACTGGAAAAGGCTCTTAAGCTCTTCCCGCAAGATCATCCTGCCAGGATGTATATGGACAGATGCCTTGAATTCAAAAAGAACCCACCCTGTGAAGGCTGGGACTGCGTCTGCACCTTAACTACGAAGTAAAGCCTTCTCCCTTTTTCTATCCATCAGCGTTATAAGCACAAAGATTACGGCAGCTATGGTCATGGGATAAAAAAGATACTGCATGCCCAGTATCCTTATCACCCATCCCGTAACAACCGGCCCCAGGATTGACCCGACACCATAGAGAAAGCTGAAGGTGGAATTGGCTGTACCCATCCGGTCAGGAGGAACGAGGTCGCCAATCATTGAGAGGGCTATGGGATATACCCCGCCGGCAACTATACCTATGCCAAAGGTGAGAGCAACAATGGCAATGTAATTCGGGGTGAGGTTGTAGCAGAAGGTAATCACACTTAAGAGGATACCGAGGAGGTAGAGAGACGGCTTCTTGCCAATTTTGTCCGCCATCTTTCCTGCCGGGTAAGGAGAGATGATCCCCCCTATGGCAAAGAAGGTGAATGCCAGGCCCAGGGCAGCTCCCTTGAATCCTAAATAGTCGAGGTAGAGGGAGAGGAAACTCCCGATGGAAACCTCGACCACCGCATAACAGAGACCGCCGATAAGCGGTATTCTTATCACCCCCAAAAACTCATGCAAACGTGCCCTTGAACTCTTTATGGGTATGGGAACGTCTTCATAATACATGACCATGACCACGACCCCTACCAGACTGGATGCTGCCCCGAAGATAAAGGGAATCGCCCGGTGGAAGGAAAAGAGGTACGTCCCCAGCCCTGGCCCCAGTGCAAAGCCTATGGCGAAGACCAGACCGTAGAGCCCCATATTTGATGCACGCTTATCCGGCGAGGAAAGGACATTGATTGCCGATTCCGTAGGGGAAAAAAGACAGGCGGTACCTACCCCTTGAAATATCCTGATGAGGTAAAAATAAAAAGGGCTGGGAGAAAATGCCATCAAAAAAACAGCGAGGGCATAGACTGATAGGCCGGTAATGATGATCTTCTTCGATCCCACCCTGTCAACCAGCCTGCCGAGGAATGGCGTGAACAGGGTGAACGAAAGGAAGTAGATGGATGCAATCTGACCGATGGTTGCAGGAGAACCCCCTGCATCCCGGATTACCAGGGGAATAAGAGGTGCGACGAAGCTCATCCCGAAAGCGAGAAGGAGGACAGTGAGGAGGATGGGAAGCAATCCCTTATCCAGCTTATCAATGAATTTCAAATTGGAAGCCTACTGCCCTGCTCTTTCAAGGCACCACAGCGATTATTTACCGATTGGGTAAGCCTGTTTTTTTCTCTACAGGTTGGGGAATCCTATTCTTTTAGAATGTTCACTCGCCTCGTCCAACTGATCTGCCATCGCCATGAGTTTTGCAAAGACATCCGGCCTCTCTTCCGAGATGCGGGGGAAGAGCTCTGCATAGGTGCTGCCAATGGTATTGATCAGTTTAAAAAAATCCAGTGTCGCAGGAATGGGCTCTTTGGCCAGGCTGACCAGATAATCGAGATCATCGGCGTTGAGAAATTCATGGATTTCAATCGCCTTAAATTCAACTTGTCCACAGGGTTCGTAGAACACTTTATTCCAGAAGTCCAGGTAGCTCTGAACACCCTCCTTATTAATCTTTCCATCGATGATCGCCAAGGTAACAGCGTTCGCCGCTTTCCAACCGGAAATGAGGGCAGCACAATTAGAGAACTCCAGTATCCACGCTGCGTCTCCGCACAGGAGCACATTGTCTTTGAAGGGCTCTTTTATGGGTGAAAGCATGTTGACCACGCAGGTGCGCGTCCATGTCTTCTTCGCGCCTTTAAACCACTGGGAATAAAACGGATCTTCGAAGACGAACTTGTTGAGCTTGCCCTTGAGATCATCCTTGGTGTTATAGCTCATAATACCGACATGGTAATGTCTCTTCTCAGCCTCATTGATCACAGAGAACAACCCATATCCGGTGAAAATAAAGGTGATCCCTTCCACGTGAGGCAGATCAAGGTCCTCAAACCCCCATTCATAGGCCCTATTGGTAGCAAGAAATTTCCTGTCCTTGTTCAGACCCATGCTGCGGACGATGCGGGAGTTTACGCCATCAGCGGCAATGGCAAAGAGTCCCTCAAATTTTTCTCCATCCTCTGTCACCACCACCACACTGTCTTTTTTCTTTTCAACCCCTATCGCCTGCATGGCCGGAAAAATGTCCACCCCGGCTTTCTGTGCATCCTCCAGTAAAGCTTTCAATATCAATCCCTTGTCCAGAGCGACCGCTGTACGCCTCCTCTTGGGATCCTTTTTCTGCTCCTCGCGATTGCCAAAGGTAACCCGGTGTTTACCATTGGGAGACCACACATCAAATCCATAGATATTATTATAGGGGCCGTCATATCGAATGGAAAACCCTAAGACGGGAAAGCCGATCCGCTTTGCTTCAGGGCTGAAGGTCATGGTCTGTCCAAAGGTATACTCATTCATCGGCGATAGCGCGCCGCCGTCTACTCTGTATATTTGCGTAATATTGGCTTTTCTTTCCAACAGGGCTACCGATAGACCATTTTCACCGGCAACCTTGGCAGCCATTAAACCGGCAGGTCCGGCGCCAACTACGACCAGATCATATTTTTTTCCCATTTTTTCTCCTTTAACAAGACACGTTGTCATGCAGCGCTCCGACTCTTCCCGTGCCTGTTCTACACTAAAACCTTGCTCTACTTCTTTAAAGTCTTTTATCCGCTTGTCAGATGGCAACTCAGGCATGGCTCCTCTGTTCCGGGAGGGAAATCGCTTTTTAAGAGCGGCTATTTCCTCCTCGTTCAGTTTTTCTGGAACCTTTTTCTCTGCTTCGCAGCCCGCCAATGATTCTCCCTTGAGGTAATTATCAATAGAGCAGGCTGCCTTCCTCCCGGAAGCCATAGCTTCTACTACTGATAAAGGTCCCGTAACAACATCGCCTCCGGCAAATATGCCTTTCACACTGGTATTCATACTGTTTTCATTCACCAAAAGTCTTTCTTTTGGTGAAAGCTTCAAACCCATTCCTGTCAGTAATTCACGGTCCGGGGCCTGACCGATCGCAGGTATCATGGTATCGGCATCAACGGTAAACTCTGAACCCGCTATCGGCATGGGTGCAGGCCTGCCGCTCGCATCAGCAGAGCCCAATTTCATCTTGGTGCATTCTACTTTTGAGACCTTGCCGTTTGCAGCAACTATCTTAGTGGGAGCAGCGAGAAAAACGATTTCCACTCCTTCTTTTTCAGCTGCTTCCACTTCAGCAGCATAAGCAGGCATCTCAGCACGTGATCGGCGGTATATGATGGTCACCTTGCTTCCAAGGCGGCGACTTACTCTGGCGGCATCAATTGCGCTATTGCCTCCCCCGATGATTACCACGCTTTTGCCCAACTCAACTTTTTTGCCTGCATTGACATCCCGTAAAAGGTCAAGGGCATAAACAACACCTGGAGTCTGCTCACTGGGAATCCCGAGTTTCACATCCTTATTCGCCCCTGCAGCAATGAAAACGGCATCATATGATTTTGTCAATTCCTCAAGCCTTATCTGCTCTCCCACCTTCGCTCCGGTCTTTATCTGCACCCCCAAGTTCTCAATATACTTGATCTCTTTTTTCAATACTTCCTTGGGCAGTCGATATTCAGGGATAGCATATCGCAGCATGCCGCCCGGTTCTTTGAGGGCCTCGAATACGGTCACATCGTAACCCGATAAAGCAAGATCATGGGCAGCCGTAAGTCCGGCCGGACCGCTCCCCACGACAGCCACCCTCTTACCGTTTTTTGCAATCTGAGGCACTTCCAGCGTTCCACCATTGTTCTGGTCAGCAATGAATCTCTTTAAGGAAGCAATAGCGAGCGGTTGATCGATACATCCACGGTTGCAGGCATCTTCACAGGGATGGTAGCACACTCGCCCACAGATGGCCGGGAGGGGATTGGTCTCCCTGAGGACTTCATAGGCTTTCTTATAATCCCCCTGTTTGGCATAGTAGATGTACCCCGGGACATTCATGTGGATAGGGCAGGCATCCCTGCAGGCCGATTTACACGGCGGTTCCTTATACCATGACTTATCCTCGCGCAGCGTTAAGGTTATGGTAGGACAGAGATCAATACATCCTGCACATCCGGTACATTCATCTTTATCAATATGTATCACGGTACACCTCCTCTTTTTTCACTCAAATTCCTTGACAACGAGGACTCCATAGCATACTAATATTTAGCATTTCTAATTTAATCATGTCAAGTAAAAGAGAGGAGACCCGGGGCAGCGATCATGATCATCATCGGAGAAAAGATAAACAGCAGCAATAAAAAAGTTGCCTCTGCCCTGGAGAAAAGAGATACCGAATACATCCAGAAACTGGCGAAAAACCAGGCAGAGGCAGGGGCTGACTACATCGATGTCAACGCAGGCATCTTTGGGGAGCAGGAGGCTGAACTCTTGACCTGGCTGGTCAGGACTGTTCAGTCCAGCGTCCAGAAACCCTGCTGCATAGACAGTCCCAACCCCGATGCCCTTGAGAAGGCACTTGAGGTGCATCAGGGAAGGGCGATGATCAACTCCATCACCGGAGTAAAGGAGAGTCGTCAAAAACTGATCCCTCTGGTAAAACACCATGAGGCAAAGGTTATTGCCCTCTGCATCGGAGAAGGAGGGATACCGGAAACTGCTGATGACAGAGTTCGTATTGGAGGCAGCATCATTGACGATCTCGAGAATGAAGGGATACCATTGCAGAATATCTATATTGATCCTCTCGTTCAGCCAATTGCCACCAATCCCTCTTCAGCCCGTATTGCACTCGAAGTCATCGAAAATATCATGAATCGTTATCCTGGGATACACACCGTCTGTGGTATAAGCAATATATCTTACGGTCTCCCTTCAAGAAGGGCAATAAACGCGGCTTTCCTGACCATGGCCCTGGCAAAAGGACTGGATACCGCAATCCTTAACCCCTGCGATCCGCTCATGCTATCTTCACTGCTGGCAAGTGAAGCCCTGACCGGCAGGGATTCTTACGGTCTGAAATACATCGCTGCCTTCAGAAAAGGGAAGATCAAGTGATGGAGCGGGAATGGAAATCATAAAAAGAATTGTTGAAGGGCTGTCAGAAGGAGAAGCTGACAAGACTGAACTGCTTACTCAGGAAGCTCTGAGACAGGGCGTATTACCAGAGATCATCCTCAAAGAAGGCTTGATTGCAGCCATGAACATGATTGGCGAGAGATTCAAACAGGGAGATCTTTTTGTACCCGAAGTGCTGCTTGCCGCGCGGGCAATGCAGGCAGGCATGAATATCCTCAAGCCCAGGCTGATCCAGACCGGCATAAAGCCTTTGGGGAGGATCATTATCGGGACGGTAAAAGGTGACCTCCACGACATAGGGAAAAATCTGGTTGCGATGATGCTCGAAGGGGCTGGTTTTGAAATCATTGATCTCGGGATCGATACCGCTCCTGAAAGATTTATTCAAGAGGTCAAGGACAAAAAGCCGCAGATTGTGGCTCTGTCAGCCTTGCTTACCACCACCCTTCCTATGATGAAGGCTACCATTGAACTTCTGAAGGCAGAGGGTTTAGAGGGAACCGTTAAAGTCCTGGTAGGGGGTGCCCCCCTTTCCCAGAGGTATGCTGATGAGATCGGGGCTGACGGCTATGCACCGGATGCAGTAAGTGCCGTAGCGAAGGCGAGAGAACTTTTAAACCTCAGATGAACTCCCTGTCTTTAGTATGGAAATAGGCAAGCAAAATTGCCACCACGGTCTTGGCGTCATCAATCTCGCCACTTCTAACCTTCTCTACAGCTTCGTCTAAAGGCATTTTAACAACCTCAATTACCTCATCCTCTTCCTGATTCGTTTCGCACGGTGTAAGACCGGTAGCGAGAAAGATATGAACCTTCTCGGTACAGAACCCCGGAGCGCTGTAAACCGATGTAATCTTCTCAATATGAGCAGCTCGGTATCCTACCTCTTCAGCGAGTTCCCGCACAGCACAGTCAACGGGATTTTCACCCTCATCTATTCTCCCGGCCGGGATCTCCCAGATTGTTCCGCTGGCGCAGTGGCGGTACTGTTTAACCAGGATGATAGAATGGTCTTCAAAGAGAGGAATCACGCCCGCCCCACCTGGATGCCTGATCACTTCAAGCTCAACCTCAACATCATTAGGGAGACAGACCCTCTCTACATTGAGGTCAATCACCCTGCCCCGGTAAATCTTCTTCACTTCTTTAATGCCCTGAGTCATAGTGTGCCTCGCTACAAATTTTCATTACTATACAAGAACCGTACGCGGTTTTGAACAAAAATCAGGAGGCGGTGTTAGATCGGAAATAAAAAAATGGCTTCATCAGGCAGGGTAGAAGAATTTATAAGGCGCTGGGGAAAGGGAAAAAGCAAAGCTCCTCTTAGTAAAAGATCGAGAGAAATCTAAGGTTGGCGGTGTTTAAGTCCGGGAATTTGGTCAAAATGGATGTCAAAAGATACCACTTCCAGATTGCTCGCTGTAGCCAGTTGAGCGATCAAGAGGTCTGTCAGAGGAATTGTGATGCCCTTCTTTCTGAGATCTAAAGAAAGCGATGCTGCGTCCTCCCAATCCTGGATTGTGACCTCCAAATATGGCAGAGAAAGGAGCGCTTCTTTGACCTGTTCTTTCTCTTTCGAGGATTTTATGCCCTGTAGTAATTCAAACACAACTGGACCACATACAAAAACTTTATCCCTGTGGATCAATTTTGCCAGGGATGTTTTGACTGGAGGAACGCCCTTGAAAAAGTCGATCCAGACGCTCGTATCAACGATGCTTCCTGCTGGTCTCACGTTCCTTCATTCCCTTCAGTTCGATCTTTTCCATCTCCTCCCAGCCGAGTTCAAAGTGAACCTTACCGCTGAGGGAAAGGAGCTTTTCTCTCCCCCGCCGACGGATATAGTCCTCGATGGCTATACAGATAGCCTTGGTTTTTTTCTTCTCCCCGCTCACCTGTAGGAGATTTTTAATCAGTGTATCAGGGAGGTTTAATGTAGCTCGCATTTTAGTCACCCATTTTTTATGCTTTTACTATATGCTTTTTAAATATGTTTGTCAAAAAGTATCTTTAGAAGGAAACGGTACTTCTCTACGCAACCGTTACACCCATGGCAAGCACGGGAGTAAACGTTACGGGGTGAGCGTGGAGAGTGGATATTTGATTTTAAAAGAGGTAGTCACAGGGTTTCAGTCTTCACTGATCAAGGGAATATCAGATTTGACATCTGAAGAGTGATCTTAAGCCCCTCTTTACGTTTTTTGAATGTCGGATTATGAATCGATGAAACTTATCCCAAGCGCGATACTTCAATAGAGGCTAATGTCAAGAGTCAATACCAGGCACGATTTTTCCCGCACCACATTTTTCTCATCAAAGGGTACAGGCTGAATTATGGAAAGTGGCCTGTCCCGCCCGTGTGCAATTTTCTCTATCGAGCCTTCTCAAACTTTTTTTCAGGTCTCAGGCCCGGTTCTTTTTTTCGACACCCTTGGAATGCTTTCAGCGGGCACCTCAGGCCCGAGCAATACCGCGATCCATTGTGTGCCTTTATTGTTCTCGCATGCAAACTTCAGGGTCATGGTAAGCGGTATGCACAGAACCATGCCTACCGGACCAAGCAGGCTTCCCCAAAAAATCAACGAGAGAAAGACAACCAGTGTGGACAGGCCGAGCCTCCGCCCCATGAGCCTCGTTTCAATCACATTGTCAAGTATGAAGTTAACGGCCATATATCCTGCTGTTGCCATTACGGCGCTGCCTATCCCTAATTGGATAAGGGCAAGAAGAACCGCGGGAATGGCGGCGATTGTGGAGCCGACATTCGGCACATAGTTGAGCAGAAAGGCCAGGAAACCCCAGAGAATGGGAAAATCTACGCCGAGAATGGACAGCCATATCCCTATCAGGATCCCCGTGGCCAGACTGATGAGCGTCTTGATGACCATATAGCGTTCAATATCACCGACGAACCTCGTGAACTGGGGAAATGCCTTCTGAGGATCACCGAGAACAGCGCGGAGCTTGACGGGAAAGCTTGAGGCCTCGAACAGGATGAAGGCTACGGTGAGCAAAATCAGGACAATGTTCGAAAGCGCCGAGCCCAACCCCGCGAGCAAGCGGGCGGTCAGGCTCATCACCGCCCCTGGATTGACAAATCCGAGCAGAACCTTGTCCATGCCCCGGATGCCTTTGCTTGCCAAAAACGACTGGAATGCCGAGAATTGCTCCTGTAAACGAGTCTGATAGACAGGCAACTCAGTGTAAAAGCTGTTGATGGACGCGCCTACGATTGCGCCGACGATCAGCAGAACGGTGATCATGCCTGTCACCACGATCAATACCGCAACGACGGAGGGAATGCGTTTCCGCTCAAGCCAGAGTACCGGCGGCGTCCCGAGCATAGCGAGGAAAACGGCGACAAGAAATGACACCAGGACCGACTGTGCCTGATTTATGCCTATGATGATGATCACAAGTGCTGCCGCGATGACGAGGAAGCGGATTCCTTGCTGAGAATTATTCTGTTCAGTCATGAACAAACATCTCCTCGACAAACTCCGTCAGAATCCCAGGGACACCCCCAGGCCATAGTAATCAACCTTATTATTGTAAAACTGGCCGCGCGGATCAAACCCCTTGTACCATTCGGCCATGAGGCGCAGGCGACGCTGCCCTGGGTTGGGCTGACCGAACTCGAGGCCAGCCTTGACGCTGGTATCGATGGCCCACTTATTCTCCTCGAAGCTCTTCATGTCCACCCCACCAATCGGCCTGCCGTTCCACACAAGCGGCTTGCTGCCGCGATACTCAATCCCCCAGTGGGAACTCATCGGCTTTAGATCAGCCGGTTCCTTGTGGATCAGGTACTCACCGCCGCCATACACTCGCCAGCCGTGCCATTCTCGGGAATAGATGAGTTCAATGGCTTCGTAGCTGAGGTTAATCCGTTCCGGAGGGTTAACACTCTGGAGGAATTCATCCCCCAAGTGCGAGCTCTGGTGATGAATGCGGAAGCGGAGTGAATTGTCGCCGTACCGGTAAGTGGCGGGAATGCCGATGGTGTAATCCGCGTTGATGAGGTCATGTGAAGGGGCTTCCAGGTTGAATCGGGCGAATAGAGCGCCCTCCACGTTGAGCTGCAGGCCATCCCCCTCACGGCTACCGAAGAACCTGTACATGCCGAATGTCTCTCCGAAGCCGACTGACGCCACGGTGTATCGGACACCCGATGATTTGAAGCGGTTGATGCTGACAAAGAACTGCGGCTGCTTCGGGTCGGCAAGGAGCGGCCGGAACAGGTCGCCCACCGGAAAAACTTTCCCTTCGCCGGTGAGACCCATAACCCTGCTTACCGCTCCCGGTTTGCCCCTGTCTGCAGGCTCCACCACAATCGACACCTCCTGTAGTCCGTCGATAGTACGCAACTGCTTTTCGGCCGCCTCCCGTCGCACTGGGTCATCTTTAAACAAGGTAATCGTGGCAACCCCATTGACAATCTTCAAAATATAGCTGTCTCTCTCCCAGTGCAGGTCCCGCTCAAGGATAGAGGCAATATAACCGGTCAGAAATTCATCGCCGGCGCTGTCCGCAGCCACCGCAGGGGGAGATGCGAAAAGGAGCATGAGACAGAGAGCGGCGGCGCACAGGCGACCGGTAACTTTGAGACAGGTGGTGATACGCATCAGCATGGTCATTTCATCCTCCGTTTTTTTGACACAAATAAGGGGGTCAAACGTCAGACCGATGGGTCCAGCGTCCTTGCTCATTTGAACTTTGAGGCCGCGATGTGGAAGGCTGTCTTGACTTCATCCCAGGCCTTTTCTGCGCCTGTTTTGAGGTCTTCCCATGCCTCTCATCGCCGGCGGTCTTCAACTCGTGCAGCTTTGTCCTGGCCTCATCTTGCTTGTGCTGCAAGGCTCCGATGGTTTTGTAGTATTCAATCTTCGCCTCGGCCTTGCCCTTGTCCGACTTGGCCTTGAGCAGAGCGATCTGCGCGTTCCATTCCTCCAACTACGCATCGAGCTTTTCTTCGTATGCTTTTCGTTTGTCTTTCAACGCAACATCCTCGTGGTTGAAACGTTTTTCTTCTTGTCAGCCCTTTTTGCTTCCCATAACCAGCAACACGATGCCGCCCACGAGCGCAATAGTTCCCACGATCGGCGGCAGTGGAAGCGTTTTCGTCTTCTCAGCAGTCACCTGGATCGGACCGAGATCGACGACCTTCTCTCTGGTCGTGTAGGTGATTCCCTGATACGCAAAGGCCACGATCCCTATAGCAATGAGGACGACGGCAAACAGTGTATTTGTTTTCATTTTGCTCCCTCTTTCTGTTGTCAACCTGCTTGGGTTGATAACCTCCCGTCGGCTACACGGCTCTCCGCCCCTGAATGACGTTGACCAGCACCACGATAACAGCAATCACCAGCAGGACGTGAATAAACCCTCCCATCGTGTAACTGCTCACCAGCCCCAGCAACCACAGAATTATCAGTATCACAGCGATCGTCCACAACATATGATCCCCCTTTCAGTTTGTTTTAGGTTCACTGCCGGCTTGCGCACCTCGCACCAGCCGGTAACGATCCAGAGTCTATTTGGACTCCTCGATGGTCATCCGGTTATTTACGCTCTTCACACCCTTTATGTCGGTAACGAGTTTGCTGACCAGGTCCTTTTCGACGGCGTTCCTGGCCTTGCCACCCAACGTGACCACTCCATGCTTCGTCTCGACCTTGGTGTGGAGTGCACTGGTCGAGCGATGGAACAGCAACGCTATCTTGACCTGGGCGGTGATAGACGCGTCATCAATTTTTTCACCTGCCGTATCGTGTGTCTTTTTCGAGGTCTTTGACACGGTCATCTCATTTTTTACGTCTTTGACTCCTTCGACATCCTTGGCGTATTCGGTCGTCAACTCCTTTTGTGCCTGGCTATCGGCGTCACCTCTCAGGGTCACGATTCCGTCTTTGATGTTAACCTCTGTCACGGCGCTCACGCTCCGATGGAACAAGAGTGTGGTTTTCACTTTCGTAACGAGCCACGCATCCGACTTCTCGGTGGAGCGTTCACCTTTGACTTCCAGCCTGTTGTCCACGCTTTTGACCCCGGGCAGGCCCGCCACGGTCTCCTGGGCCAATGATTTGTGAAATTCTTCGGAGACAGTCCCCGTCAAGGAGACGACGCCATCCTTAGACTGGATTTTAATATCATCACCCGTAAGATAGGTCTTGAACACATACGACTTCCTGGCCGATGATTCGATGCGGTCATCCATCGTGGACGCGTGCACAGGCACGCTGGTCACTAACAGAGCGACCGCAGCCACCATCAGCCCCACAGAATACATTGCTTTCATTTTCATTGTACTTTCTCCTTTATGTTGTTGCGTTTGGTTGTTGCCTTTCCGGCTCTTAAAAAAACCCTTATGGAAACCCCCATGTCAAAAGGATGAGACGTTATGGGGAGGATAAAGGGAGACAGGCTGAGTCATGCTGCTTTTTTATGGACATCTATGGATTAGAGAAATTTTGCATGAGATCGACCACGTCTTTTCGAGTACATCTCCATTCAAAGGGGGCGCCATGCTCCATCCGGGAAAGGATAACGGTCGCCTATTTCACCATCAGATTATTCTTTACGGATTTGACCCCTTGGACGCTCCTTACGATTTCAACCGCTTTATCCACGGCCTGTTGAGAATTAACAAAGCCGCTTAATTGAACGACGCCCTGGTAAGTTTCGACACCGATCTGGAAGGACTTGAAAAAATCATCATTTGCAAGTAGAGATTTTACCTTGGTCGTGATGACCGAATCGTCAATGTATTCACCTGTACTTTCATGTTTGGACGTCGTGGCACAGGCGGCAAAGGTGGTGATCAGCATAAGAAGCACTAAACAGTGGATAACGATATTTCTCTTTTTCATAGCGGTTACTCCTTTTTGTTAGTTTGTGATGAAATGGTTAATTCGTCTTTCCGACCCCTTGACCTCGTGTTCCTATTTCACGATGATTTTAAAAATAACTCTCCTGTTAGTCTTTGCTGCCGCTGATTCCGTGATCTCAGGGTTCGGTTCAGGCGTTTCCAGTCTTGTCTCACCATATCCGATTTCAGAAAGCCTGTTTGGTGCAAGGCCCCCTTCTTTTATGAGGAAGTCCTCTACAGACTTTGCTCTTCTTTCGCTCAACTTCTGGTTGTATTCTTCAGTGGCGATAGCAGAGGTATGCCCTTGAATAATGATTCTCATATTAGGGTTTTCTTTCAGTACTTGGATATTCCTTTTCAGTATCATCTGCGCTTCTTTTGTAAGGGTGGACTTATCGAGATCGAAATGTATGTCCTCAAGGAGAATTACCTTCTCCACAACCTTCGGCGCAACCGTCGGCGCAACCGTCGGCTCAGAAGCAGGGATAATTACCTTCTCCGCAACTACCTTTTCCTCAACTCTTGGGCTCGGCGGAGGAGTTTCATCCTTCGCAGCCTGTTCAAGAGCACAACATCCACTTAAAATAAATCCCAGTACAACGACCAACGACAGAATGCTTACAATTTTTGTCTTCATCTCATCCTCCTTGTTTTTTTTTCACTCGGTATACCCGAATCTGGATATACCTTTAATGAACTGGGGACAAATTTTACCTGCTTTCTAAATATTCTTATTTAGTCAAATAAAAGGCATGGTCTCATTCACCTCCCTATCTTATTTTCGAAAGCAGGCCAAAGAGGTCTGCTCCCGCTTATGCGCTGTTGAGTGCAGCCGCTTTGAGGTTCAGGCTCGTTGTCATGCTTCCAAGAGCGCTTGTTGCCGTCTTCTGGGCGTGACACCAAGCGTGCTCGGCCACCTAAATCCGACCCAATAACAGCAGGACGATCAGGATCACGAGGACCACGCCCAGCCCGCCGCTCGGGTAGTAACCCCACTGTCGGCTGTGAGGCCAAGTGGGCAGCGCACCAAACAGCATCAAAATCACGACGACAATTAAGACCGTTCTGAGCATATCCTTCCCCCTTTCACTTTGCTTAAGGTTCTCTCTCGGCCTGCGCACCTCGCATCAGCCGGCAGCAATTCAACCGTATATCTGGTCATGGACTCCTGCTTAACGCCTTCGCTTCGGTCAGCGCTCTATCGAACCCATGCGTTATCTACTTGCCGATCAAGATCAGGACACCCGCAACGATAGCAAGTATCGGCACAAGTATGCTGAGTTGGCCGAGACTGATACCGAATAATCCAATCAGTCCCGCCACGATCAGGTAAATGGCAAGCAGGAGCATTCCGAGATTCTTGACGATATTCATTGATCTTCTCCCTTCATTGAAATCTGTCGCGCCAGCATTTAATCGCTTTTGACGACTTACCCCATCCCGAGAAAGCAAATTCCTGTCGAATAAGCGAACCCATCGTATGTACCCCTGAAATTGCTACCCGGGAGTCGTCTCCGATCCCTATTGGACGGTGAAGGTAAACTCCCTGGAGTCGCTGCTGCTGCCCGATTGAATGGAAGCAGTGACGGTGTAGGTTCCCTTCTGAGCGTCCGCCGTAAGAGTAAGCGGCACCCGTGACGTGTACGTCCCACCCTGCCTCTGCACGGTTACCTGGGGCCTGCCGGTCAGTTCCCCTCCATGATGGATCTCCCTGGTCTCGGTGACTTCCATGGTCGCCCCTTGTGGGCCAAGGACTGTGTACGTGGTCGAGAGCTCAATGGTGCCACCCCGTTTTATTGTACTCGGGCTGGCAAAGGCGTCCTCTACCCTCACCAGGGTCGCCTGCTGCTGGTTGTAGTCGTAGGCGTACTGCTGTTTCGCCGCCTCCTCGGTGCGCTTCTGGTCGTACGCGTAATGGCCGATCGCCGCCCCGGCCAGTGCACCCAGCAGACTGCCGATGACGACACCAGTCCCGGTGTGGCCTGACTGTGCTCCTATTACCCCTCCTATGGCGCCTCCGGCGACGGCTCCCGTGCCCCCGCCGATGACCGCTCCCTTGTTCTGCTGGTATCGCTCTGAGGCGCAACTTACCATGGTGAACGTGGAGAAACCGATAAGCATGACCATGGCTACAGCTTTTCTAATCATGATTGTCCACAACATATGATCCTCCTTCCGGATTGCTCAGGCTCGTTACCGGCTTTTTGCCATTTGATATGCCAAGACGATAATTTGCCGATTCCGCAATCTGTAATTCTATCCTCCTGCCTTCCACGTTATCCCTCGTTGTTCGAAGGGGGCCCCCTTGAGAACACCACTCAGACCGGGAGCCCCGGTTACCTATTTGAGAATGGTGAAATGATCTCTTCGATTCTTGGCCCAGGCCTCTTCATTGTGACCTAGATCGATGGGTTTCTCTTTACCGTAACTTATGGTCAAGAGCTGAGTTTTCTTAATACCCATATTGACGAGATACTTCTTTGCGCTGTTCGCTCTCTTCTCTCCCAAGGCCAGATTATATTCGACCGTGCCCCTCTCGTCGCAGTTGCCTTCAATCTGCACCCTTGCGTTCGGATTTTTCGTGACCCAAGATGCATTTCTGTCGAGAGTTGCTTTTGCCCTATCGGTTAAGGAATAATCATCAAAGGCGAAGTAAATATCCTCCAGAGCAACCTCTTCGATTTTGGGCGGTGGCGGAACTTCTTTTACTGCTTCCTCAACAGGCGGTGATGGGGGTATGGGTGCCACTTCCTCCACCTTTGGCTGGACAGGAGGCGGCGGAGCCACGACCGGTTGTTCAACGGGCCTGGTGGGCTGTCCGCAGACGCAGGCCATTACCATGGACAGCGCTGCCAGCACTAACACCAGAAAAATCCACTGTCTTTTCATTCGTCTTTACTCCTTTCTCTTAATGAATTCAAAGGATATTCTTAGTATTGGGCACAGACCCTCCCTGCTTTTTGGGGCAAGAAGGGCCATAGACACCCATCTGCAAGCGATTTACGGCCTGAACCGAGGCTCGGCGTCGATACCTTCGTTCAGGATAACAACTTCAACCCGTCTGTTCTGCTCTCGTCCCGCCGCGGTATCATTGCTGGTCACCGGGGATTCTTCTCCAAACCCCCTGGTTGTAATCCGACCCTCGCTGATCCCCTGAGCGACCAGCTTCTCTTTCACGGCATCGGCCCGTTTCAGAGAAAGGTCGAGGTTCGTTCCCTCCTTACCCGTACTATCGGTATAGCCTTCGATGAGCACGTTGCGAGCCGGGTATTTCTTCATGAAGTCAGACAACCTGCTGATTTCGCTATCGGCCTTTGGAGACAGGGTGGCCGTGCCGGTGGTGAACAGCACATCGCCAATCGTCAGGACGACGCCCCGCGCGGTCATCTTTCCCTTCATAGCGGCAATCTCTTTTTGCAGCCTATCCGCCTCGGCCGTTGCCTTTTCAGCCTCCTGGGCCTGGGCCCGCGCTTCTGTTCTCGACTCCATTGCCTCCACCGTTGCCGTCCTGGCCTCTATCTTCGCTAATTGAGCCTTCTGGGCCTGGGCTCCCGCTTCCGCGTTCGCCTGCTGGGCTTCCTTCGACAGCGCCTCAGACTCCGCTCTCGACTCCCTGGCATCCGCCGTGGCCATCCTGGCCTCCATCTTCGCTAATTGCCCACGCTCACGCTCCTGAAGTATCAACCGTTCGGTTTCCTTGCTGAGAACCTCTTTGTCCTTTTCTGCCATCTTCTCCTCAGCGGTGGCGACGGCGATCTGGGTTTTCTTTAGCGCCAGATAGGCCAAATGATCCATCTCATCAAACTCTGTGGCCTGCGCAGCGGCATCAATAGCCCTGCCGGCATCCATCAGGGGAAGCTGGGCATTGGCTTCCACATCGGGATTCGCCCTGGCCTGGGCATAAGCTGCTTTGGCATTCTGCAAATGATCCCTTGCCATCATTTCCTGCTGGGAGGGGCCGCATCCCGCAAAGATCAGTAAGAACGGAATGAACATTCCGAACCCGATTTTAATCACACTGTACGTTTTGTTAGTCATGGTCTGTTCCTCCTTTAAGGGTCGTTATCTGGATGTGCGCTCAAGGTCCTGGCGCAGGTTCTGGATGTTTTGACGCATCTGATCGGCATCCTTCCGTGCCTTATCGGATGTGGCCTTGATGCGGGCATAGTCTGCGTCGACCGTCGCCTGCTCTGCCAGGCGTGTGGCCTTCTGGTAGTCCTTGTCTGCAAACGCCAGCTTGGCCTGTGCCAGTTTATCCTCGGCAGTCCTCAACTCCACGGAGGCATTTGTACTCGCAGGGTTGTTCCTGGCGATGCTGGTGGCCTTCTCACTCTCGGATATTCTCGTGGTTGCGGTGGAAAGACTGCCACTGGAAGCGCAGCCCACCGTCAGCAGCATGGCAATGGCTGCCACGAAGGAAAAAAACAACTGAATCTTTCTCATTTTACCGTGCATTTGCTTACCCCCTTCTGCGACTGATTAACGTTAACAATTGAAATATTGTTTTCTCATGATCAAGAATTACTCCAGGACCTTCTCGACTTTGCCGATCACTTGTTGAATTTTGCCGACTCTCTTTTCGTCTTTGCCTTCGGCTTCCAGATCGGGATTCACGCTGAGTTTGCCAGCTTTCTCCTTGATCTTACCCTTCACTTCGTGAAACTTGCCTTCCACCTGGTCCTTGGTACTGTCTTTCATGATATATTCCTCCTTCCGGATTTCGGTTTGACTGCTGGTACTCTCTTTCTCTCACTCTTCATGTCGTTAATTCGGTTTGGTTTATGACCTCCCGCCGGCTACACGGCTCTCCGCCCCTGAATGACGTTGACCAGTATCATGATAATGGCAATCACCAGCAGGACGTGAATTACTCCTCCCATGGTGTAACTGCTCGCCAGCCCCAGCAGCCACAGAATTATCAGTATCACAACGATCGTCCACAACATATGATCCTCCTTTCCGGATTGCTCAGGCTCGTTGCCGGCTGGTGCGAGAGGGGGGGATGCACCAGCCAGCAACAATCCAGAGTCTATTTGGACTCTTCGATGGTCATCCGGTTATTTACGCTCTTCACACCCTTTATGTCGGTAACGAGTTTGCTGACCAGGTCCTTTTCGGCGGCGTTCCTGGCCTTGCCACCCAACGTGACCACTCCATGCTTCGTCTCGACCTTGGTGTGGAGTGCACTGGTCGAGCGATGGAACAGCAACGCCATCCTGACCTGAGCGGTGGTGGACGCGTCATCAATCTTTTCACCTGCCGTTTCGTGTGTCTTTTCCGAGGTCTTTGACACGGTCATCTCATTTTTTACGTCTTTGACTCCTTCGACATCCTTGGCGTATTCGGTCGTCAACTCCTTTTGTGCCTGGCTGACGGCATTGCCCCGCAGGGTCACGATGCCATCTTTGACGTCAACTTCAGTTTTGCCGGCGCTCACGCTCCGATGGAACAAGAGTGTGGTTTTCACTTTCGTTACGAGCCACGCATCCGACTTCTCGGTGGAGCGTTCACCTTTGACTTCCAGCCTGTTGTCCACGCTCTTGACCCCCGGAAGGCCTGCCACGGTCTCCTGGGCCAATGATTTGTGGAATTCTTCGGAGACAGTCCCCGTCAAGGAGACGACGCCATCCTTAGACTGGATTTTAATATCATCACCCGTAAGATAGGTCTTGAACACATACGACTTCCTGGCCGATGATTCTATGCGGTTATCCATCGTGGACGCGTACACAGGCACGCTGGTCACTAACAGAGCGACCGCAGCCACCATCAGAGCTACACGATACCTTGCTTTCATTTTCATTGTACTTTCTCCTTTATGTTGTTGCGTTTTGTTGTTACCTTTCCGGCTCTTAAAAAAACCCTTATGGAAACCCCCATGTCAAAAGGATGAGACGTATCACACTGAATACCTCATGCCTTATGGGACAGTAATGGCAGTGGCGTCTAATGTAACCGCGGTCTGCGCAAACGCCCTGCCGTTCATCTGTGCGCCGGTCTGCAGCACGATCGCCGTTTGACACAATATAATTCCCTTGAAGTCAGACGTCGTTCCAAGGGTCGCTTGGCCGGCGACCTGCCAGAAGATGTTCTTGGCCTGTGCACCGCCGCTCAGAGTAACAATGGCACCGTTGGCCACGCTGAGATCTTGTCCTATCTGGAAGATCCAGACATCATCTGCGCCACCCGAGAGAGTGACACCAATTGGTATTGTAACCCCGGTCCCCCACTTGTAGAGGCCAGGAGCAAGTGTCATCCTGTCAATATTTCCGGCGCCCAGTTCCGTAAAATCGGGTAATGTCCGCCCGGCGGCATCGGTGTACGCAGTTTCCATGTCGCTTACAGCCGTGGTCATCTTAGCTGGAGTAGGAGGCGCATAGTCGGCTGCGTATATCTTTCCGGTCACGAGACTCGATGTCGAAAATTCATTCGAGGCATCCATTATTAACCCAAATCCAGTGATGAAACTCGCGGCGGCTGGACTCAGTCCCATATCTCCAACAACTGCAGTAGTTCCAGTGGTTGAGATTCCTGATTTTGCCAGAATCACGAAATTGCCGGCTGTTCCAAGGTTTACTGGCGCTGGACCTGCCGTTGCACCTGTGCCTGTGGTAAAGCTCCACACAAGGTCACTTGCCAGTGGATTGCCGGCCAGATCCGTGCCCCCGGTTGTAATCATGGCCGTATATTCGGTGTTCGGTGCGAGTTCGCTCAATGGTGTAAAGATCGCAGTTATGCCGCCGTAGATCACCGTGCCTGAAACAGGCGTTGTCCCGTGCTTTAGGGTAAAGGTTGCTGTGGTGATCGTCAACGGGTCCATCGCCTCACTGAAGGTGGCGGTTATTTGCGTGTTGACCGCCACATTTGTGGCAAGATCAGCAGGGTTTACGAAACTCACCGTGGGTGGGGTGGTGTCCGCGGTCGTACCTGTGGTGAAGCTCCACACAAAGTCACTTGCCAGTGGATTGCCGGCGAGATCCGTGACCGCGGTTGTAATCGTGGCCGTATATTCGGTGTTCGGTGTGAGTTCGCTCAATGGTGCAAAGATCGCAGTTACGCCAACGTAGGTCACCGTGCCTGAAACAGGCGTTGTCCCGTGCTGTAGGGTAAAGGTTGCTGTAGTAATCGTCAACGGGTCCATCGCCTCACTGAAGGTGGCGGTGATATTCGGGTTGAGACCCACACCGGTTGCGCCATTCTTAGGGGTTACGAAACTTACCGTGGGTGCGGTGATGTCCGGGGTCGCACCTGTGGTAAAGCTCCACACAAAGTCACTTGCCAGTGGATTGCCGGCCAGATCCGTGACCCCGGTTGTAATCGTGGCCGTATATTCGGTGTTCGGTGCGAGTGCGCTTGCTGGTGTAAAGATCGCAGTTATGCCGCCGTAGATCACCGTGCCTGAAACAGGCGTTGTCCCGTGCTGCAGGGTAAAGGTTGCTGTAGTAATCGTCAACGGATCCATCGCCTCACTGAAGGTGGCGGTGATATTCCGGTTGAGACCCACATCAATTGCGCCATTCTCAGGGGTTACGTAACTTACCATGGGTGCGGTGATGTCCGGGGTCGCACCTGTGGTGAAGGTCCATACAAACTTTTCTGCCAGTGGATTGCCGGCGAGATCCGTGCCCGCGGTTGTAATCTTGGCCGTATATTCGGTGTTCGGTGCGAGATCGCTCAATGGTGTAAAGATCGCAGTTATGCCGCCGTAGGTCACTACCGTGCCTGAAACAGGCGTTGTCCCGTGCTGTAGGGTAAAGGTTGCTGTGGTGATCGTTAATGGGTCCATCGCCTCACTGAAGGTGGCGGTGATTTTCCGGTTGAGAGCCACATCAATTGCGCCATTCTCAGGGGTTACGAAACTCACCATGGGTGCGGTGGTGTCCGGGGTCGGACCTGTGGTAAAGGTCCATACAAACTTTTCTGCCAGTGGATTGCCGGCCAGATCCTTGACCCAGGTTCTAATCTTGGCCGTATATTCGGTGTTCGGTGCGAGTTCGCTTGCTGGTGTAAAGATCGCAGTTACGCCAACGTAGGTCACCGTACCTGAGACAGGCGTTGTCCCGTGCTGTAGGGCAAAAGTTGCCCTGATTATCGTTGACGGGTCCATCGCCTCATTGAAGGTGGCGGTGATTTTCCGGTTGAGACCCACATCAATTGCGCCATTCTCAGGGGTTACGAAACTTACCGTGGGTGCGGTGATGTCCGGGGTTGCACCTGTGGTGAAGGTCCATACAAACTTTTCTGCCAGTGGATTGCCTGCGAGATCCTTGACCGCGGTTTTAATCTTGGCAGTATAGGTAGTGCCGGGGGCGAGGCTGCTTGCTGGTGTAAAGATCGCAGTTACGCCAACGTAGGTCACCGTGCCTGAGACAGGCGTTGTCCCGTGCTTTAGGATAAAGTTCTCTTTGGTGATCTTTGACGGGTCCATCGCCTCACTGAAGGTGGCGGTGATTTTCCGGTTGAGACCCACATCAATTGCGCCATTCTCAGGGGTTACGAAACTTACCATGGGCGGGGTGGTGTCGGTGATTTCCTCATCCGCATTTACTATTGGTCCGGCCATAAAAACGACCAGTAGTAATGCCATAAGCCACATCTTATTCAATGTCTTCATATGTTCCTCCTCATCTTTATTATTATTATGGCAAGATCCTTTCTTCCGCCTTGAGCGGTCTCGATCCGGCCAGTTACAGGTTCACTCCAACGTATCATCATTAACAACACCATGAAAAACAAACCACCTCCTTTACTTTTTCTTCCCGTCTTATCCATTGTCTTCCTAAAAGCCATAAGCTCTTTTTATTTGTTTTTCTTCTTCTCTGGTCAAGTCATCGTTTATTCTTCTCATCAAAATGCCTTTCTTCACATACCGTTGAGCCAGTCTTCTGCTCTCTGCCGACATACGGAGCACATCCGGCGTCTTATTTCTTATTAGATGGGTAGCAGCCAAAAGTTCCTACTGTTTTTTCCATAACATCTCCTTTCTAAGCTCTGTATGAACCGGGATTTCCCCAATGCATAGGGTTTATGTGCTTTACCAAACCCTGTTTATTTCCCTTTCAAGGAAATCAAGACGACTGGAAACCTCTCCTTTTTCCCCGGAGGTGAAGGTCCGGTCTTTTAAAAGCTGCAAAAAATTACTTCGGATGGCCTCTAATCTTGCTTGCAATTCCCTTCCCTGGACACGCGTCAATCTTCCGATCATTATCCCCTCATCGATCCGCCTCTGGCAGCCTATCCTCGATTTTTATCTCATCTATGCTTGAAGGATGGGCACGTGCACGTATCCTGTTAACCTCCCTCTCCAGATCTTTCAGTCTCCCAAGAAGGGCTTGCCATTCATCCTGCGAGACCCTTCCTTCCCGCAAAGCCGCATAAGCCCTTCGGATATCCTCAAGTCTTGCCAGAAGAATATGAGCCTCCTGAGAAGTGAGTTCACCAGCTGCCAGTCCATCGCTGATATTCTGTTGAAGCAAAAACATCAACTCTGCCTTTTTTTCACTGGTGGCAAATGTATCAAAGGAAGTGTCCATAATAAATTCTTCGAGACGACCATTTTGATATGGTCAGAACTATGTATGGCGAAAAGTTTTGCATATAGTTTTACATATAATATAGCATAAAGGTTACCTGCTCGAAGCTGGAGAAGGTCCTTGGTTATTCGGGGTTGCTACTGATTCAGTTGCTGACGAACTTTTCGTCATCGACCAGGAGCCGCTCAATCCACACTCATTTGTCCAGGTAGCACTTGCTGTATTACAATAAACAGTGCCGGTATAAGTATAAGTAGTACAACATTCTTCCTCTATCGGCGGGATATTCCTCGTGGTCAAAATAAGGTTGAACCCTGTATTAGAGCCGGTAACGTGCCATGTTCCACAGCCGAGAGTTTCCACCGTACCTCTGACTGATGTATCTGTTTGCGTGAGCATCCATACAGAACCATAGGTATCATTCCAGACGCCGGTCACATTCTCACAATCAGTAGC
This sequence comes from Pseudomonadota bacterium, assembly GCA_026388815.1. Taxonomy (GTDB): domain Bacteria; phylum Desulfobacterota; class WTBG01; order JAPLJA01; family JAPLJA01; genus JAPLJA01. Next base: position 1,903 of record JAPLJA010000041.1, on the reverse strand, counting down.
AAATAAAAAACCACTTACAGCAGCATCCCACTCATCTCTACAAGGGCCTAACCACTTGCCTGTAGCACCGGCACACAAGTCATGGTTTAAACATTCCTGAGTGAACCTTTGCAGTGTTGGAGGTGGCGGATTTTCGCAACCTGGTCCACAACGACCGAGACAATCACCCGAACCACAAGGGCCAACAGTTTCATTTTCGCTATGAGTCTCACTGCCTATTGTGTAAGTCCCCGTTACTGTTTCACCAATACTTTCACAAAGAGAAGTCCATGCTTCTGGTTTAATTTGCTTTGATGCACTGGATACATCGAGAAATTCACCAGGGGGGTAGCCTTCTAAGAGGTTAAGGACGCTTAAAAGTGCATCAATTACTTTGGTATCAACCGACAGGAAGTGTTGTTGCAACTTAGCGTGCAACAGATGAAAAGCATTTAAGTCCTCCTTCCCTAGTGTTACAGGTTTTCCACTCTTTAGCGCAATAAACTTTATATTGAATGTTTCATCCATGTGGTTAATTTTGGCGATCAGCTGTTTATCGTCCCTCAACCGAAGATCAACAATAATATAACCATCTTTTTCTACGGCAGAAGAAAAGTTTAGATTCAAAGCAGAATATTTTCCCGTAATTGCCTTTTCAGATTTCGAATATTCCAGCGTTTCAGATTTACTGATAACACCCTGCAAATCATGACCGTACCCATACGCACCCATGAAAAAAACACAGGTAAAGATTAGAATACCTAACGCCCTTATATCCATTCTCTTCTTGGCCATACTAACTACCTCCTCCTCTTCGGTTTCATGTTAACTAACTAATCCGCTGAATATTTGAATCAACAAATTAACTGGGTCTATTTTTTTGGCTCCAATAAATATAAATTGACCAACACAATTCCATCTGTAAACGCAAAGCGTCCCCAAATGGGTGGCAATGGAAAGGTTGTGTACGTAATGCTACGGCAGGCAAGAACCACTACCCCGAAGACGATTAAAGCAATTCCCATAAGCATGATCTGTTTCATGAGATGAGATCTTATCTCCTTCCCGGCAGGTTTACGAACTTTGAGGGCCGTCTCGACATCCTCCCACACCTTCTCTTTTGTACCATTTTAACCTCTTTCCCATAGCCCGGTTCAGAGATTGGAAGACAACCGGATCAATAACGCCTTCTACCACCTAGCTACACTTCTACCTGAATGAAATAGATGTTAGCGACATCTTCATTACTACCGATAACCTTCCTTCCCAAATTCAGGATAGATTCCCGTGTTATTCTTAATAGATTTTCTCTTTTCTCTCGTAATATCCCAATAAAATGAGCTTTCGCTGTTTTATCGAACCAGTAGAGTTCATAGGCGATCATACTCTGTTACCTCTTCTTTTTTTATTAGCCCAAAGCCTCCACATTCTTTGCAAACCTCAAACCCCTCAGGCGTCTTGGCTAATTTGCCGTCTCCCTGGCAAAGGGGACAGAAAGTCATTTCGTATTTTTCTGGATCAAAAGTCTTGCCCATATCAACCTTTTTACCTCCTCGCCCTTCGGGAGTTTATCACTTGACCCGCTCTCATCAATTGCCGATTCTCCAGAATGACCGGGTCAACAATCTCCCCACAGATCAAACATTTCCATCCCCAAAACTGCTCATGGGGACCGTAAAATTTATCATAGATCACGGCACCCCTGCAGCGAAGACATTTCGTAAGAAGCAATTTATCCATTAAATCTCCTCCATCCCCGCCGGGTGGAAAACGGTGTGGAACATCATTTCGTAGGGCTCTTTGAGAAGGTTCATCGCCCCCAGGAGTACCCTAAAACGGCCCGACTCCAGGTGGCTTTTAAGGCTCTCCCGGGTATCCCATTCCTCAAGAAGACAGAGTGCATTTTCATCCTCGAAACTCTGGC
>JAPLJA010000095.1 GCA_026388815.1 Pseudomonadota bacterium | reverse complement strand
TTCTTCATCTTTTCTTCGGTGGTTTCACCGGGATAACCCAGCACTACACAGTTTTTCATATATTTCCTTTTGTGCGAGATAAAGTTGAGGGTGCACACCTTTGTCCGGATGATGTTCTGGGCAGTATTGCTGGTACCACGGACGATAAGCATCATGGCGTGATCACCCTGTCCGGCAATAACGTGAGGGAAACAGAGTGAATACGGGCCCAGGTTGATCTTTCCGGATTCTGAGAAAGTGCTCACCAGCACAACCGGCATCGGGAAAAAACTGGAAGTCTGGTAGAAATTATCTAATATTCGAACCTCAGCAAATTCTTCGGACATGGGTGACCCTCCAAATATTTCGTTACCTGAATAATCCATTTTTCAAAAAAAGTAAACAATTTATGTCAAGATATGAATGCGAGAGCTCTGAAAAAGTCGAAAACAGGATTCCGAGTGCATAAGACCGAAGGCCGCTCCTGCGGTAAATAAGACCGAAGGCCCGCCCTGCGGGTAGGTTTTTTTGCCCATATGATGGACAAAGACATTTCCCGAAGACGGGCCAAACGTTTTATCGAGGACGGGCCAAACGTTTTTTTGAGCAACGAGGAACCTTGTTTTTCAGAGATCTCAAAGTGGATTGCTGGAATTCGTTTACCTGATATCATCTCCGTGGTAGTATGAGGGTTAATAAACTTTTCTGAAGCAAGTCGCTTTTTTTCAGTTCTTCTGTTCCACAGGAGGCGCCATGAAAGAGGTCAACCCTCTTCACTATACCATCCATATCGAACCTGATCTGAACCATTTTGAGTTTTCCGGAGTAACCGAGATCGTGATGGAAGCTGCCCGGCCAATAAAGGAGATCACCCTGAATGCGGCAGAGCTTGCATTCTCAAGCTGCGCGATCGAACAGGGCGGCGAGTTTGTGGAGTGCCCCTTTTCCATCGATCCTGAAAGAGAAGAGATAACCATCTCTCTTTCAGGCGAGATGGCTGGCAAGATCCGGGCGAAGATGGAGTTCCAGGGAGAGATCAATTCCAAGATGGCCGGCTTTTACCGGAGCGTCTATACAACTGGTCAGGGCAGGAAATACGCAGCGGTGACCCAGTTCCAGGAGAATGACGCACGGAGGGCGTTTCCGTGTTTTGACCACCCGGTCAACAAGGCTGTCTTTGCCGTGGAAATGGTCATTGACGAAAACCTGGCTGCTCTATCAAATATGCCGGTACGGGAAGAGAGAATGGTCGGCGGCGGAAGGAAGCTGGTTATCTTTGAAGAGACGCCCAGGATGTCCACCTACCTCCTTTTCTTCGGCGTGGGCGAGTTCGAGTTCATTGAGGATCCGGGAGAGGTGCTGGTCCGTGCCGCCACCATGCCGGGCATGAAAGAGCATGCCCGGTTCGGACTTGCATTTGGCAGGAAATCCCTCGAGTTCTGCGAGGACTACTATGGCATCAGGTACCCGCTCCCCAAGCTCGACCTGATAGCCATCCAGGATTTCGCAGCCGGCGCCATGGAGAACTGGGGTGCGATTACCTTCAGGGAAAACCTGCTCCTCCGCCACGAGAATATCACATCGAGAGGGGGCGAAGAGAGGATCTGCGAAGTCATTGCCCACGAGATCGCACACCACTGGTTCGGGAACCTGGTGAGCCCGTCTGACTGGAAGTACCTCTGGCTTAACGAGAGCTTCGCCACGTACTTCGGCTTCACCGTGGTGAACCACTACCATCCTGAGTGGGATATCTGGTCCCAGTTCCTCCATGCGGAGACTGACCGGGCCTTTGAACGGGATGCCCTCCTTAAGACCTTCCCCATTGAGCTCCCGGGAGAAGAGCCGGTGGTCATCAATGTCAGCACCTCCCCGATTATCTACAACAAGGGGGCAAGCATCTTACGGCAGGTTGAGGGATACATCGGCACGGATACCTTCAGAGAAGGCCTCAGGCACTACCTGAAAAAACACGCCTATGCATGTGCGTCGAGTCACGACCTCTGGAGGGCATTTGAAGAGGTCTCAGGAGGGCCCATAACCAGGATGATGAAGATCTGGGTTGAGCAGCCGGGATTCCCCCTTCTTGAGGTAAAACAGGACGGCACTTCCCTGCTCCTCACCCAGAAGCGGTTCACCTGCCTGCCGAACGCCTGCAGACAGGCGTGGCTTATCCCGGTTACGGTAAAGGTCTTTTATGACACAGGAACCTGTCAGGTTATGAAGGCCCTCATGGAGGGTGAGACGGCAAGAATCGATATCGGTCATGGTGCGGCTGCCTACAAGGTCAACTACGGGCAGACCGGGTTCTACCGGGTGAAGTACCATGAAGAGAAAAACCTGCAGGAGCTGGGCAGTCGGGTAGCACGGAAGGAACTGCCGCCTGAGGACAGGTGGGGCATCCAGAATGACCTCTATGCCCTGTGCATGAGCGGTGATGTTTCCCTTGACGGATACCTGGATTTTCTTTCCCACTTTGCCGGTGAAGATGCCTTTCTCCCGCTCGTCAGTATCTCCGCCAACCTGTCCCATGCCTACCTGGTCATGGACGGAGCGAGGAGGGAGCGGGTTGCGGCGACAGGAAAATCACTCTTTGAACGGGCCCTCTCAACCATCGGTTACGAGCCGAATCCGGCGGAACAGCATACCGTCTCTATCCTGAGGGACCAGATCCTCTACCCTGCCGTGCTGTATGGCTCAGAAGCGGTAAAAGAATTTGCACTTAAAAAATTCACTTCCCTGATGAAGGGCAGGGCTGTCCACCGCGATATCCTGAAGAGCGTCATGCAGGCCGGTGCCCTCCATGGCAATGAGGAGGTGTTTGCCTGGCTTGACAGAAGGTTCAAATCCTCCCCGAGCGAAGACGAACGGGTGAATGTCTTGGTAGCCCTGGGAGGATTCCGGGAGAGGACGATGATTGAAAAAGTCCAGCACTACACGCTCCATGAGGTGCCGGAGAGGAACAGGTTTATTCCTGTCCGCTTCCTGGCGGCAAACCAGCAGGCGATACCCTTCATGTGGGAATGGTATGTTGCCTCCCTCAATCTCTTGGAGCAGCTCCACCCGGATCACTATGAGAGGGTTATCGAGTCAATCGTGCCGGTGTGCGGTCTTGCAAGAGAAAAAGAGGTCAGGGCATTTTTCAGCCGGTACGTCCCGAAGAAAGAGAGCACGAGAGATGTTATCAAACTATCTCTGGAAAAGCTGGATATCAATGCAAGGATGAGGGAGCGATCAGAAGGTGAATCCCACTTCCAAGTGCACCACTAAGCGATAGAGGACATTGCAGAGAGATCCAATAGCGGAAGTTATTTAAAGTTCGATGCAAAGAACAATTGCCAGAGCTTTAGTTATTTCTTGCATTGTTATTTCGGGAAGTTTCCCCATTTGACGTATAAATCTTTCCTGAGCTACCGACCTTACTTGAAAAGCATCTGCAGATGATGGCTTATCCAGACCATTCTCGTTATCTGGATCGATGCGAACCATCCAAGGCGCAACTGCATATTTTTCTTTCCATTCAGTAAGTGGAACGATTACTTTGAGAGGCAAACTTCCTATTCGATCATCGTTGACTATAACTGCAGGGCGAGTTTTTTTAATTTCAGAGCCTATCGTGGGGTCTAAAGAAATGAACCAAACTTCCCCCCATTTCATAAAAAATCTTCAGTATCAAGGGCAGTGAATATTGTTAGTTCATCATTTTCTTTGTAATCTGAATAAAGTGCCTTTGCAGCAATTGTTAACTCTTTTTTGCCTACATTTTCCTCACTTGAAGGCATTAAAATAAATAAAGTAATAGGGTACTTTACGCTCTCAGACATAACATTTAATGTGTAATTGTAGTTCATATATTCTTTAAAAAACATTCTACTTAAATCAAAATCTTTTTCTGCTATTCTCATAGATTCTGACAATAAGCTCATTTAATCTCTCCTTATTATTTGATTTAAGTTTTCATCATAATAATGCTTTCTCAGGACCCATTTAAAGCCCTCATGTTTAGTAATAGCGGCAACCTCAATTGGTCCTCCAACCGTTGGAGCTCCAGGAGCAAACCTAGCAAAACGAATAGTTATTTCAACTAAATAGATAGCTAAATCAATAGCATCTTGTATGGGCATAGGTGGCATTACCATTGGCACTGTCAAATTCTTACGGCATAAAGTTTTTATTTCTTCTATTTTAGTATTGTCTAAACCTGCCTTTTGCAAAATAAATGGTAATTTAGTGCCAAATCCTAAGTATACTCTGTTAATTGCCTCTATTTCACCATTCCAAGTAATGCCAATTTCATTTTGTTGCCTTATTCTATAAGGCACTGGGCAATCCCCATTTATTACATCGATCTTCCACTCTTCAGCAAGTGGTTGATCAGAAGAATATCCTACAATCATAAATCCCAAGGCAGGTTTTACTTTCCATTCCTTAAATTCTTTAAGGTAATGTTCGTCATAAATAAATTTTTTAAACTTTTTGGCTATATCTTCAATAGAGTAGTTATTAATATCAATCTTATATTCTGAATCGTCTTTAATTAAGTTTCTAAAATCTTTTGCCAAAGTTGATATAGATGATTGGCCTATGCTGCCAGACCCCCATGTTATTGCTCCCACAGGGTATCCTTTATAAAGATTAAAAATTTTGTTTGCATTTTCATAAATATTTATTACACCTTCTGCTCCATTGGGGAAACGTCCCATAATAGTTGCAGCGCTATCAGACGCCAAAACTATTCCATCATTTACTTTCATCGAGATTGCAATAGTCATTGTTCTGCCTTTATTTGTTAAATTTTACCATACCCTTTAAAGATTACAACAGCAAATTAATAGTGAATGGTCGTTAGTGAATAGTATTTAGTTTGTTCTTTTACTGTTCACTATTCACCGTTCACTGTTTTTACCCTTGAACCTTCCAGTAAATGGTTCTGAGTGCGAATTCAAGATTTTTGCGGTAACAATTCTTTTCGAGCGTAACGGCTGCAAATTCGGCTGTCTGAGCCGCCGCAGGCGGTGAGTTTCGAATTTGCAGTGGAACGAGAATTAGAATTGTCGAAAAAATGTTGCTGAGCAACGAAGAACCCTTTACTCTACGTGTCACGAGATTTCGCAAGGAGGGATCCGCTCCTTCAGTTTTCTTCTCTTTTCCGGTGTCAGGCTGGTCTTGAGCCTCCAGTCAGGCTCCGCATACTCATCCTTCTGCTTGATGAGAAGCCACTCATTCCCTTTTCCCCTTCCCTTGAGGTGGACGAGAGTGAAATTCCCATGCAGTTTTTTTCCCTTGAGGAAAAAACTGATCTTATCTCCTGTCTGCTCAAGCAGGTCATACATACCGTCGTCCCAGATTACCACGGCACCGGCCCCGTATCTCCCCTCCGGTATTATCCCTTCAAAATCACCGTACTCAAGGGGATGATCCTCTACCTGCACAGCAAGCCGTTTTTCAGATGGATTCATTGATGGCCCTTTCGGAATCGCCCATGAACGGAATACGCCATCCATCTCCAAGCGGAAATCGTAGTGGAGATGCGAGGCATCATGCTCGTGGACGACAAAGCGGGGAGACATGAAAATGATCTCAATTATTAAATGTCAACGTAGGGGCAGGCCCCTGTGCCTGCCCTTTTATAAAGGATGGGTAACCACGGGGGGTTACCCCTACAAAATACCGAAGGCGCTTTGCGGTAATTCTTTTTGGGCGAGGCAACGCCTCGCCCCTACATAAGACCGAAGGCCGCGTTTCGCGGTAAAGTCATTTACTTCTCACTCCACCACTCGCAACTCATTAACTCTTCTTGGCATCGCACTCACCGGCCCATGGAATGTGCTTTTGCCATTGAGGTCGATGTCTTCCAGCTTGTACCAGTACGTCTCTCTTAACCGCACATTCTCATCAACAAACTCATAGGTAGCTCCCTGCGTGGCGGAGCCTTGCGCAGGAATCAATGCAGGATTAATCTTCACATACTCCCCATCCTTAGATTCAGCACGGTAGAGATTGAAGCCGGCATTGTCTATCTCCGATTCTGTGGTCCATGAGAGGATGACTTTTCGGTTAGAAGCGGTGGCGGTGAAAGAAGTAAGTTTTATTAATGTAGGTTCTTCTGCCTGAAAATGACTCCCTGCAATCCCTCCGATGCTGGTTATCCCATAGCCCGAAAAATCAAGCTGAGTGGGAGGAGAGTGGTAAACCCACACGTTACTCGTATATAACTGTGCTATCGCAACACCACCGTCACTCAACACTGATAAGGTAAAGTCACGAAATGTTTTTGTGGCTAAGCTGGGAATGTCCCCTCGAATATCTCTTTGGCTCAAAAGATTGTAGGATGAATCAAAGTAGAATAAATGGGTCAAATATTCTCCACCGTCGGTATTTCCAAGAACCACAAATCCCTGACCCGGCAACTGTGCATTGTGAATAATGGTTATATGGTAAGAAGATACGTTAAACTTGTTTATCAAATTAAGATTGTTGTCATAGAAATAGACATATGGTGTAAATCCTTCTCCGCCACCTTTAAGAAGCCCACCTTCAGGACAAACCACAAATCCTCCTTCGGTCAAACCAGCCATACCTGCCATATAGTTATAATCAGCTTTTTTCTGCCCGTATTCCTTCATTGACGCCCCATAAGATTTCTTTTAATATATATTCTCAAATAAGAGGAGGTGTAAAAAATGCCAAAGGTTGCCACGCAAATATCTAATGACATTTATAAAAAGATTAATGAAGAAGTTAAGCTGGGAATATTCCCTAATGTTTCAGCAGCCATAAATGCCACACTCAAAAAGGCATATGCAAAGAAAAGCAGGGCATATCTCAGATGGCTCATGAAGAAGGAAGGTATAACTGAGGCTTCAATGTTACAAGAGGCTGAAAACCTCCGCAGATGAGATACAGGGTATTCCTCGATACAAACATTCTCATTTCAGGAATCTTTTTTGAAGGTAATGAATCTAAGATACTTGAATTGACTGAAATCGACTTAATTACCAGTGAGGATGTCGTTGAAGAAGTTAAAAAAGTGACTATAAAGAAACTAAAATACCTTGGCGATAGACCTCTTGAGGTAGCTCTATCAGAACTGGAAAGAGCTTTAAGTGATATTGAAATTATACCTAAGGTTGAATACATCAAAAAAATGAAAGTAGCAAACCAGTTAATAAACCATAAGAAAGACGTACCGATACTGGCTGCCGTTCTTGCAGCAGCCCCGGACTACTTTATCACTGGAGACTTTCACTTCTTCACAGAAACGATAAAAAGCATTGTCACAGTAAAAAATGCAAAAGAATTTTTATCAGAGATGTAATCCTTCCTGAAAACTTATTAACGACCCTTCCGTAGCAATATTCAAAATGATAATTAACAGTTGACCTGCCTATCTCGATTTAGTACACTTTTTCTGCTTTCTAAGGCAAGAGGAGATTCAAGAACTAAAAGGCATTCAACCTACCATCTGCGATTTGCAATCTGTAATGAATCCCACTTGACCTCTTGAATCCTTGACCCCTTGAACCCTCCCTGGAAGCGAGATAAATAACATGAAGATTCTCTTAGTCTACCCCAAGTATCCTGATACCTTCTGGAGTTTCAAGTATGCTTTAAAGTTTGTTTCTAAGAAGGCGGTTTTCCCACCGCTCGGATTGTTGACCGTGGCTGCCCTACTCCCTGAACACTGGGAGAAGCGGCTTTCAGACATGAATGTAGAGACCCTGAAGGATAAGGATCTCATGTGGGCTGATTACGTGATGATCAGCGCCATGTCCATCCAGAGGGAATCAGTAAAAAAGGTGATTGAGCGGTGCAAAAAGCTGGGTGTGAAGACAGTAGCCGGCGGCCCTCTCTTTACTGCTGCCCCTGAAGATTTCGAGGAAGTAGACCACCTCGTGCTGAACGAGGCAGAAGTTACTCTCCCTCTCTTTTTAGATGATCTCAAGCACGGACCGGCGAAACACATCTATACCTCTCAGGAATGGGCGAGTATCAACAAGACACCGGTACCGCTCTGGGACCTTGTTGATATGAAAAAATATGTTTCGATGAACATCCAGTACTCGCGGGGCTGTCCTTTCAACTGCGAGTTCTGCAATATTACTGTTCTCTATGGACGCACACCCCGGACAAAAACCAGGGAACAGATCCTGGGAGAGCTCGCGAGCCTCCATGAGCGGGGATGGCGGGGCGGGGTATTCTTTGTTGATGACAATTTCATCGGCAATAAGAAGAAGTTAAAACGGGAGATCATGCCTGCCCTGATTGAATGGATGGAGCAAAAGAAACATCCCTTTACCCTTTCCACGGAAGCATCGGTAGATCTTGCTGATGACGAAGAACTCATGCGTTTCATGGTTCAGGCAGGGTTCGACCAGATATTCATTGGCATCGAGAGTCCCAATGAAGAAAGCCTGGTTGAATCCCACAAGCTCCAGAACAAGAACCGGGACCTCATCGCCTGCGTCAAAATAATCCAGCAGTTCGGTCTGGAAGTCCAGGGTGGATTTATCCTGGGTTTCGATAATGACCCGGCTTCAATTTTTGAGCGGCTTATTAAATTCATCCAGGAAAGCGGCATTGCTACCGCTATGGTCGGGCTGCTCAATGCCCCCCGCGGGACAAAACTCTACCAGCGCCTGGTACAGGAGGGGCGACTCCTGAGGGATTCTACCGGTGACAATACTGACCTTTCCATCAATTTCATCCCGAAGATGAACTACGAAGCGCTCATCAGCGGCTATAAAAGAGTCCTCAAAACGATCTATTCCCCCCAGCATTATTACGCACGGGTAAGAGGTTTTTTAAAAGAATACCGGCCTCTGCAAAAGAGGTCGTTCCGCTTCCGCTCCGGCTATATCGGGGCATTCTTTAAATCTATCGTTTTCCTGGGAATCCTGGGGAAGGAAAGATTTCACTTCTGGAGGCTTTTTTTCTGGTCCCTCTTCAGGCATCCGCGGCTCTTCCCCTTAGCCATCACTCTTACCATTTCCGGTTTCCACTTCCGGAAGATCTTTGAAGACTACCTGCTGGTTCTGGAGAAAAAAAGCTTCGCCTGAATTTGTCTCGCCGTAAAAACTTACGAAGGGCAGATTGCAATCTGCCCCTACAATCCTGCCCGTTCGCACTCCTTATTTGAAACCTCGACCCAATAAACACTGTTTCACAATTTGACAATTAGACACGAGAACGATATACAATGGTAACTCAATTTGAACAGCCTTCGCAGGAGGAAGAGCGTTTGCGGGTTGCGATGTATTATAACAACCGGGATGTCCGTCTCGAAGAGATGCCTGCACCCCGGATTGGTCCGGGTGAGATGCTCATGCGGATCGAGGCTTCGGGCATCTGTGGCTCTGACGTTCTTGAATGGTACCGCATTCACAAGGCTCCCCTGGTTTTGGGGCACGAGGTTACCGGTACCGTTGCAGAGTTGGGAGAAGGTATTACCCGCTACAAAGTCGGCGACCGGATAGCTGCCAGCCATCACGTGCCCTGCTTCACCTGTCATTACTGCATGAGCGGTCACGAAACCGTATGCGATACCCTGCGTTCAACGAACTTCTATCCGGGTGGGTTCGCAGAATACGTGCGGCTGCCTGCCATCAACGTAGACCGGGGGGTCTACCGTCTCCCCGCAGGGGTTGATTTTGAGGAAGGTACTTTTGCCGAACCTCTGGCCTGTGTCCTGCGGGGGCAGCGGGTTGTCCGGTTCGAGCCTGGAGTGAGTGTACTTATCCTGGGTTCGGGGATTTCCGGACTGCTGCATATTGCCTTAGCCCGGGCCACAGGGGCAGGACGCATCGTCGCCACTGACACGAACGGATACCGGCGAAAAGCCGCTCTCCGCTTTGGAGCTGATGCGGCGTTCGATGCATCAGACGACGTCGCTTCCCGCTTCCGGGAAATCAACGGGGGCGGTTTAGCCGAGCGGGTAATCGTGTGCACGGGAGCCATGAAAGCCATGGAACAGGCACTTGCCTGTGTGGAGCGCGGCGGGACGGTGATATTCTTTGCCTCAACCCGGCCTGAAGAGGCGCTCCCCCTCAACATCGAGCGCACCTTCTGGCGCACCGACATCACCCTGACCACTTCCTATGCGGGCAGCCCTGCAGACCACGTAAAGGCGCTGGAACTGATCCGTTCCAGGGCAGTGCCGGTAAAAGAAATGATAACCCACCGCTTCCCGCTGGCTGAGGCACAGAAGGGATTCGAGCTGGTGGCAGAAGCGAAAGAATCGATCAAGGTAATTATCAAGCCGCAGGAGTGATATGGAGGGATCAAGGGGCAAGAAATACAGGGGCGAAGGGGCGGAGGGTCAAGTAACAAGGGGCAAGAAGAAAAAATGAAGAGTGAAAAGTAAAGAATTAAAAATGAAATTCTTAAATCTTAATTTAAAATATTTCATTGTTTTTTCCTTGACCCTACGACCCTTGACCCTACGACCCTGTATTCAAATGGAGGAACGACCAAACGTTTTATGGAGGAACACACAATGCCAGAAGCTGACAAAGAAGGAAAAGATTATTACTTAGATATCCCCGTTACGTGCGAGGGTTTCTTTTTAAAAGGTTCGAATGCCCTCGACTGGGGTATGAAAAACCGTCTCTCGCGTATCTTCAATCCAGAGACCGGCAGGACAGTCATGCTCGCTATCGATCATGGATACTTCCAGGGGCCGACCACCGGTCTGGAACGGGTGGATGTAAATATCCTCCCGCTGGCTCCTTATGCTGACACCCTCATGCTGACCCGCGGTATCCTTCGCACCACGATCCCGCCGACATTCACCGGCGCTATCGTCCTGAGGGCAAGCGGCGGCCCGAGTATCCTTAAGGAACTGTCCAATGAACAGCTTGCGGTTGACCTAGAGGATGCTGTCCGTCTCAATGTAGCGGCACTGGCAGTACAGGTTTTTATCGGCGGTGAATATGAAACCCAATCCGTACACAATATGACACGCCTGGTGGATGCAGGCACCCGGTATGGCATCCCGATCCTTGCAGTTACCGCTGTCGGCAAGGATATGGCGAGGGATGCCCGTTATTTCCGCCTGGCGTGCAGGATATGCGCTGAACTGGGTGCACACTACATCAAGACCTACTATATCCCTGATGGCTTTGAAACCGTAACCGCCTCCTGTCCGGTGCCAATCGTCATGGCCGGGGGGAAAAAGGTCCCCGAACTTGATGCACTGACCATGTCTTACAACGCCATCCAGAAAGGTGCCGCTGGAGTTGATATGGGCAGAAATATCTTTCAGTCTGATGCGCCGGTGGCGATGATCAAGGCGGTCCGAAGTGTTGTCCATGAGGGGCTGAAGCCGAAACAGGCCTATGGACTCTTCCTGGAACTGAAAGCGAAATCCAAAGGGGTGAAGAAGGCAGGAAGGACTAAATAGATACATGATGCATGACAAAAATAACTTGTAACTTGCATCTTGCATCCTGAACCTTGACCCTACGACCCTTGACCCTACGACCCTTTAACACTCTATTTAAGCGAGGAGAATAAAATGGATCTCAATAAGGTAATCAAACAAGAGAAAAACCTGGCTTCGATGCTGCCGGCAAAACCCCAAAAACTCTCCAGAGAAGAACTGAAGCAAGAGATTCTCCAGTTCATCCGGAAGCATAAAATCTGTACCCTCGCCACCTGTTCAGGGGATATGCCCCGCTCTACACCGGTGCGTTACAGGAGCAAAGGGATGACCATCTATGTCTTTGCCGAGGGCGGAGGAAAGATCGCAAACCTGAGGAAAAACCCGAATATCTCCGTAAGTCTCTACGGTGCTTATAAAGGTTTCAAGTCGGTGAAGGGTCTCCAGATGTGGGGTAAGGCTGAGACCATCGAGCAGAAAGAGAAGGAGAAGTTTGCCGAAGCGCAAAAGTTGTGGGAGACACAGAAGAGAAAGGATATTGACCAGAGCATCAGGAACACAATTCCTTCTGTCATGAAGGCAATCAAAATAACCGTCAGCGAGGCACGGTACCTCAATTTTGAAAAAGGGATCATCAACCAGACCTGGAAGGCGTGAACCCTTTATTTCATTCATCGTATTGACAAACCGGTATGATTCTGCAATAAATGTATGGGCATATAAAGCGTTACCCATTAATTATTTTGATGAGAAAGGAGAAAGGTTGTATGGCAACAAAAAAGGCTAAATCACCCGAGCTTCAGTTTATGGAGCAACACTGTAAGGCGCTCAAAATGAGCCTGAAGGATTTAACCGTGGCATCCTTGAGATCTCTCTTCGGACATTTCTACTACATCTGGCGGACATTCAAGCCCGCCCTGGGGGAAAAAGACGGTCTGAAATATTACGGCAACGTGTGGGCCGCATTAGCCCGGATCTCATTCGGGAATGCAATGAAGGCATTTAATCTGAAGGAGGTAAAAGACCTTCCCACCTTCGGCAAGATCGTGCAGTTCTGCTTCACCGGCGTCCCCGCCCTCTATCTGACCAGGAGGAACGACTCGAGTGAACACGTGGGGCATGTCCTGTGGTGTGCAAACCCCGCCTATGGCCCCGCTGACAATACTTACTGCCGCCATGAATATTACCGCCAGGAGGTCTATCTTACCTACGTGTACCTCTGGGCTCTGATTGAAGAGGCAAAGAAGACAGGTCTGAAAGAAGAAATCCTCGTTGAACTGCCTTCAGGCAGATGCAGAGATGGCTCGGCCTGTGCCTGCCAGATTATCCTGAGAACCCAGGATGCGAATCCGGATCGACCCCTGCCTGAAATTGCAGACCGGTTTCTTGACCTTGAGATCGGGAAGCAGGAACCCGTCCTCTTTATCCTGAAAAAACAGAAGAGGACCCTCGAAGAGCAGGGCCCCGGCTCCTTCATCGGATTCTTCGCCGTTGACTTCCTTGCCTGGTTACAGCTCAATGAGAATGTAAAAAACAAGGCACCCGAGATTTACCTCCAGTTATGGAGAACCTTCCCGCCCATGTGGGCTAAGGATGCCAGGCTTGACCTCGAGATCGGCAAGATCAAGACTGCCAGGGAACTGGCGGGCATCATCTCTTACTGCGAGAAGAAAAAGTATGTCGGCTATCAGGTGACTTCTGCTATTGACGGCACCGTAACCCTCACAGCTGAGGCGGATCCCTTTGTCCAGGTGGGCGGTATGCTGGGTGCTCCGCCGGCGTATATGCAGGCCATTGCAAAGATGGATCAGTATTTTGTAAACAATGTGCTGAAAGAAGTAAAGATGGACAAAAAAGCCACTGCCACTTTTACCACTCATCTGGCAAAAGGGGACAAGGCAAGCGAGCTTGTCATAAAGGTAAAGTAATTCATTCTGCAACGCAGATAAAAAAGGGGCTCTCCAGAGCCCCTTTTTTTCAGGAATCAGAATCATCACCGTACAAAAACTGCCCCGCAGAACACCGAGTGAACTTGAGAAGTACTCTTACACTGCCTGAACTTTTTGCTGGTAACAAAAAAAGAGGTTTTTATGATTGTCTTTAAAACGTCCCGCGACGAAAAGACCAAAGAAACCATCCTGGAAGTCCCTCTCAGAGGGCAACTGTTGCTTGACTTCCCTCTCTTTAACAAGGGGAGCTGTTTCTCAAAAGAAGAGCGGCGTGAATTAGGTTTGCTGGGACTTCTGCCGACCCACGTATCTACCATCGAAGAACAGTTGACCAGGGCATATGAAAATTACCGGCAGAAAGAAACTGAGGTGGAGCGGTACATCTTTCTCACGAGCCTGCAGGACCGGAACGAAACGCTCTTCTACCGGCTGCTGCAGGATCACATCACCGAGATGATGCCGATCATTTACACGCCGACTGTGGGTGTCGCCTGCCAGCACTACAGCCACATGTTCCGCCGCCCCCGCGGGCTCTTCATCTCCTATCCTAAGCGGCAGGAGATGGAGACCATCCTGAAGAATACACCGTATCCCAATATTGAGGTGATTGTTGTAACTGACGGGGAACGGATCCTCGGCCTGGGTGACCAGGGGGTAGGCGGCATGGGGATCCCGGTGGGAAAGCTCTCGCTCTACACCCTTTGTGCCGGCATCCATCCGGCTACGACACTCCCCATCCTGCTTGATGTGGGGACGGGCAACCGGGAATTGCTCAAAGATCCCCTCTATCTCGGCTGGCAGCATGAGCGGGTGCGCGGCAGGGAGTATGATGATTTTATCGAAGCGTTTGTCCAGGGAGTCATGCACACCTACCCTCACGTCCTGCTGCAATGGGAAGACTTTTCCAAGGATAACGCCGGGTGCCTGCTCGAGCGCTACCGGAACCGAATGT
Organism: Pseudomonadota bacterium; assembly: GCA_026388815.1. Classification (GTDB taxonomy): domain Bacteria; phylum Desulfobacterota; class WTBG01; order JAPLJA01; family JAPLJA01; genus JAPLJA01. The sequence continues at coordinate 7,286 of JAPLJA010000095.1, read as the reverse complement.
GTACCTTCAATGACGACATCCAGGGAACAGGGGCAGTCACGCTTGCCGGCCTGCTGACGGCCATGGAAATAACCAGATCAAAGCTCAGGGAACAACGCATTGCCATACTGGGTGCCGGCTCGGCAGCTCTGGGTATCAGCGACCAGATCGCAGCGGCCATGATGGGCGAAGGTCTCTCGGAAAACGAAGCCCGGTCAGCGATCTGGCTGGTAGACAGCCAGGGCTTAGTCCACTCGGGCCGGAAGAATCTGGAACCGCAAAAACAAAGGTATGCCCACCCGCTGAACCATAGTGCCGGGTGGCGCCTTGTCCATCCGGAACGCATCACCCTGGTAGATGTGGTATTCAATGTCCGCCCGACGATCCTGCTCGGTACAGGGGCACAGCCAGGGGCTTTCACGGAACAAATTGTCAGGGAGATGGCAAGACATGTCGAACAACCGATCATCTTCCCCCTCTCCAATCCAACCTCCAAGAGCGAGGCAAAACCGGCTGACCTGATCGTCTGGACAGAAGGGCGGGCGCTGGTCGCTACCGGCAGTCCTTTTCCTGATGTTACGTATCAGGGGCGGGTTATTCGCATCGGCCAGTGCAACAATGCCTTCATTTTCCCCGGTGTTGGCCTGGGAGTGATCGCTGCCCGGGCCCGGCATGTAACGGACGAAATGTTCGTGGTTGCAGCACGAGCGCTCCATGAATTCTCACCGGCCCATCGCGATCCCCATGCACCACTCTATCCGGCGCTGGAGGACATCCGTACCATATCACGGCAGGTGGCACTTGCCGTCGCGGCCGAGGCACAGCGCGCCGGTCTCGCCGAAAAAACATCCCGCGAAGAACTGGAACGGCGCGTGGATGAAAAGATGTGGGCACCGCAGTATATGCGATTGAGATACAAAACAGACTGAAGTCGTGATAAAAAGGGGCTCAAAAGAGTCCCTTTTTTATTAAGAAAAACCTGCCCTTTTCTCCCCCACTGGCTTGACACCACTGGCTTTACTCATTGCTTTTTACCAGGGGAAACATTATAAGGACTTTGTATACTTAAGGTTCCATTTTGGAACATCAAGTTGGACACATTGTATTGTAAAAGGCAGTCCAAATTTAAATCACCTCTGAGCTTGAGATAAATAATAGACAGAGATATGAAATGAAAAAATCCAGCCGTTACGACACCTCCACCCTTATTGAAGCTCAATTTGAGCCGGGCTCCCGGGGACGGGTGCTCAAGAATTTGCTGGGAATTAAAAGCAAGTCGGCGATGGATCAAGCTGAGGCAGAGGCACTGAAAAGGGCTGTAGACGCGCTCGTTCGGGCTTGCGACAAGTCACACTGGTTTACCGCCTTGGATGTCTGTAAAATACATAAGGTCTGGCTGGGAGGCATTTACGAATGGGCTGGGAAATACAGAAACGTTAATCTGAGTAAAGGGAATTTTACCTTTGCCGCTGCCAGTCAGATTCCCATCTTAATGGATAAGTTTGAGAATGGGCCGTTGTGCAAACATACACCCTGCAATTTTAGCTCAAAAGATAGAATAATTCAGGCGTTAGCAGAGGTTCATGTAGAACTCTATTCTTATCCATCCCTTCCGGGAAGGAAATGGACGAGTCGTTCGTATTCTGTCAACCTTAATGGCTTCACAAGCCGGTCTACCCTTATTAGAATTTGATGCGATTAAAGGTGAGAAAAAGAAAGAGTATATCGAGGCAATACACGCTGGTCTGGACTCAGACTATCGACCGATGGAGAAGATTTTTACCTGGGTGATTCAGCAGACTCTTCCTCATCATGGCTAAAAGTTATCTGCTGAGACTGCTTGATAGGTTTTTTCACGGCACGCACGAGAGAAGGAGGAAGTTTCCCTATCTCAATGGCCGTAGAACTTAATACATTGGCATTGAGGGACTTCTCGTATTTCTCTGGATCCCTCAGATACGGATTTGTTTCAATCAAAGGCTTCTTTTTCATAAACTAATTATACCATAAAACCAGTTTAATCTCCCACAAAATGATCTTTCTATAACAATCCATCTTGCATTTCAGAAGCGCTCAAGATAATGTATGGGCGCATGAAAATATTAGGGCCGGGGTTACCCCGCCCTAACGGGAAAATACATACATGGATTTCTCTTCTTACCTTAAAGACACTCTGTTAGCCTTCATCCCCATCTTTGTCGCCATAGATGTAATCGGTGTACTTCCTATTTTTCTCTCTTTAACGGAAGGGATGGACAAAAATCAGAGAAAAGGAGTGATCCGGCAATCGGTCATCACTGCCCTGGCAGTGGGGATAGGGTTCCTGGTAGTTGGTAAATTCATCTTTGCCCTGCTCGGCATCACGGTTTCAGACTTCAAGATCGCAGGGGGCATTCTCCTCCTGGTCTTTGCCATACGGGATCTGATCATCGGAGACAGGATTACACGCTACCCGAGCCCAACCATGGGAGTAGTACCTATCGGCATGCCTCTGGTCGTGGGGCCGGCTGTGCTTACCAGCCTCCTCATCTTGGGAGATACGTATCATTACCTCCCTACGATCACCTCGTTTATCGTCAATCTCGGCATTGTCTGGATGGTATTTGCTCAGGCAGAGTTGTTCATCCGTACTCTCGGAGAAGGCGGGACAAAAGGGGTCGCCAAGGTAGCAAGTCTGCTGCTCGCAGCCATTGCAGTAATGATGATCAGGAAAGGACTGGTAGATCTGATTAAGGAATTCACTCGGTAAAACGGGAAAGGAAAAACATGGTAAGAAGAAGGTACAGTTGTTTGTTTCTCCTGTTTGTTGGACTCACCCTGTTCATTCATCGGGAAGGATTGGCGCAAACGCCATCATCACTCCCCTTTGAGGTCAATGCCAAGTCAGCGGTACTCATGAATGCCCACTCCGGGTTATTCCTCTACGAAAAGGCTCCGGATGAGCGGCTGATCCCAGCGAGCCTCAACAAGATCCTGACCCTCTACCTCGCCTTTGATGCACTGAAGACAGGGCAGGTGAAATTGACCGATGAGGTAACGATCAGTCAGAATGCATGGAAAATGGGTGGTTCCCAGATGTTCATCGAAGTTGGTCAGAAGGTGAAGTTTGAGGACCTGATCAAAGGGATTACCGTCGTCTCAGGTAACGATGCCTGCGTTGCGGTAGCAGAAACAGTAGCGGGATCTGTCTCGGTATTTGTAAAGAACATGAATGACAAGGCCAGGGCACTGGGCATGACCAATTCCCAGTTCATGAACCCCCACGGACTCCCCGCAGAAGGACAGTACAGTTCTGCCCGGGATATAGCCATCCTCAGTTATCACTATGTCAAAGACCACCCCGAGGCCTTGAAATACCACTCCACGAAGGAGTTTACCTACGGGAAGATTACCCAGCAGAACCGCAACGGATTGCTCTTCAGGGATAACACGGTGGATGGCCTCAAGACCGGGTGGACCGATGACGCCGGCTTTCACCTCGTTGCAACAACTCAGAGGGACGGCGACCGTTTCATCGCAGTCGTCATGGGGGCAAAGAAGGTGCGGGAGAGGGAAGAAGACGCTTTAGTCCTTCTCACCTATGGCTTCAAGAATTTCTCCACCACACGATTCTGCAGCAAAGATGAGAAGACGGGGGAAATAAAGGTGTGGAAAGGACAAAAAGGGACTGTTTCAGTTGAGCCTGATGAAGATGGATACATCACCCTGCCAAAGGGTAAGGAGAAAACACTTTCTGTTACCAAGCAGATACCGGAGAGCGTCTTCGCGCCGGTAATAAAGGCCCAGAAACTGGGAACGCTGACCATTACCCTCGACGGGAAAAAGGTACGGGAGATAGCCCTGGTTGCCTCAGAGGAAGTTCCTTCAGGAGGGATCCTAAAGCGAATGCTTCACTCGTTCATCCTTATCTCTTTCCATCCCCCTTATATCGGCTCCATAGCTATCATCGTCATCATTTTCCTCGTCATCGCCATCGCCTCTCTCTCAGGGAGAAAGAAAAAAGAATTTCCAAAGCTGAGCTGAGAGTAATCCATAAGAATCCAGGAGTCAGAAGCCAGAATCCAGAATATTTAGCCTACTGAATTCTGATCCGCCACAGGCGGATATTCTGAATTCTCAATACACCATTCACTATTCACTAACGACTATTCACTGTTTTTGTCTTCTGACGGCAGGGTCTCGGAGGTGTCGCCCTGCAGGCTCAAACTGCTCAGCCTGTTATCAAGGCGCTGCACGTCGGCATCGGCAGTGGTAAACTGAGACTTGGCGTTATCGAGGTGCCTGCCGATGAGACGGAAGCGGTCCTTGAAGGTATCAAAATCCTTCTTGAGGCTCAGGAGGAGCTGCTCAATCCTCCGCGCCTCCTGCTCGATCTTCATCCCCCTCAGCCCGATGGCCACGGTCTGGAGGAAGGCATAGAGGGAGTTCGGCGATACGGGGATCACTTTCTTCTTCAGGGCGTATTCGTGGAGTTCCGTATTCAGAAGGACCTCATAGTAGACGCTCTCAGCCGGGATGAACATGAAGGCGAAATCCAGCGTGGTATCAGGGACAATGTATTTTGCAGCAATGGAGTCCACGTGTTTCCTCACGTCCTGTGCGAAGTCCCGTGAATACTTCTTCTTCTCCTCTTCGCGCAGGTTCGGCTCGTTCATCCTGCGGAAATTCTCCAGCGGGAACTTGCTGTCAATGCAGAGGATCCCCTCTTTGAGATAGATTGCTGCATCAACCCTCCCCTCTCCCACCTGCGCCTGCATCTGGAAATGCTTGAGAGGCAGGATCTGCTTGAGCATGTTCTCCAGTTGAAACTCCCCGATGTTCCCCCGCAGCTTGGGGGACTGGAGGATGGTGCTCAGCTGGTTGATATCCTGGCTGATCTCAACGATTCTCTGGGCTGTGCCACGCAGGTTTGTCAGCTGCTCGGTCATCTCTTTCACGACCGAGACATTCCTGTCCATGTTCTCCACCAGTTTTGTTTCCACGTTCTTCCGGATGTCCTCGAGGCGCGCCTCGTTTGAGGACTGCAACCGCTCAACGCGGTCCTGAAGAGAGACGGAGAGCAGCGAGAGGGATTCGCTCAGCTCTTTGCGCGAGGAGGCGAGATTGTCACTTACGTTCTGGGTAAGCTGAAGGAACTGTTGGGTCAGGCTGCCCTGGAACAACTGGGTAAGGGCATCGACCCGGGTATTAAAACTGGAAAAGAGTTTGAAGGAGAAGATGAGGAAGATAAGGTTAATGCCGATGATGACAATGATAAGGACTGACAGGATTATCGGACTCATCAAACACCCCTCTCTTTTGAGACCACCTTATACCATAACGCTGGGGGAAAATGTAGGGGAATAAAGGGGCAAGAGGGGCTAATTTCTTAGCATAAGGAAATATACACTATGGCGGTGAGGAACGAAGAACTAACCGGCCGCCTGCTTCTTGGCGGATCGTGTTGAGCGCTTGGTTACGCGAGAGTCGGGAACCAGTTTGATCTCCAGGCGACAGCCGACAGCCTGTGCATACTTCTTAAGAGTCGTGAGGGATGGTGCATGCTTGCCCGCTGCTTCCAGACGTGAAACTGCACTTTTTGTCGTCCCCATCAACTCTGCAACGGCTTCCTGAGTGAGACCGAACCTGGAACGGGCGGCAAGCATCTCACGGGCAAACCTGTACTCTTCCTCCAAATTCTCGTATGCTTCCCTGAATTCCTTTCGCTTCAAGGCTTTTTTGAGGAAAGCTTCATGGTCATGGGAAACTGGTTTATACTTTACATCAGCCATTGCTTACATGTTAGCAATTTTGCTAACCATTGTCAAGTTTGGGAAAGGAATCCGGTGGGATATTAAATCAGCGTGTCAGTCCACTATATTGAATATCACCGCTTTTTAACATGAGTTCTTGAACCAGGTGCCTGGCCCTATTTCCAAGAAATTGGGGAAGTGTCCCTAATTTCTTTACTAATTTCTTTTGGCGGATTCTGAATTCTGACTGCTGTATTCTGAATTCCCAACACCTTACGGCTTTGCCGGTACATTCATCCGGGAAGGAGAGGGAACCGGCTTCCTCTCCCTGACATCGGCGATCATCCTCCTCATTTCCTTTGTGAACTCCTGCTGAAAGAGGAGGTACTTTGCCTGCTGTTCTATGGAGAGGATTCCTTTCAGGTCTTCCTTTTCTTTCCGATTCACATCCTGCTCTTCTGCCCGTATTTCCTCCCACTTTTTGAGTATTCCCTTGATGCCATCCTCATGAGGCTGCCCTGTTTTTAACTGTGCCTTGAGCGCAAAGATAAGTTCCTCTCTCTTTTTAGCTAAGTCACGCCGTTTCTCCTCGTACTGGCGGAGGAGGGGAAAGAGTTTCGAACCTGTCTCCTCATCAAGGTTCAGGTCCTCGGTCAGTCTCCACATCCTGATCAGATCAATCCTCTTCCTTACCCGTTCCCGTTCCTCGGCTGAAGGAAGATTTCTCCTCTCCTGCTGGAAGGAGGGCTGTCGTTCTACCGGGGGGAGCGGCTGAGAGGCCTGGGATAACGGCCATATGCCAAGGACAAGAGAAATGATGATGAAAGATTGTATGAAGTACCGAGCCATTATAATACTCCTTTCTGGTGAATCTCCGGATACATCGAATAAAGCCTGCGGGAGAGGATCTTTAATTCATCATCATTGAGGTCATTCAGCTCAGAACCAATGTCCGTAAAGGAGATCCCTCCCATGCGTTCTTCAATCAGTTCTTCATCCCCTTTTTTCTGCTCCACTGAGGAGACAAGAAAGGAATAGACAAGGTCGAGTTGATCAAGGGTCAGACCTTCGATGGCTGCCGGATTTTCATCCACGTCCTCTCCCATGGATTCTTCACCTGGAAGCGTTACCGATACTGCCGTTTCCTGTCCTCCCCTTGTCACCACGCTCCCTTCCCGGAGAGCATAACGGGGGTAGAAGAGGAGTACCGTCACAATCATGACGAGCACCATGGAGACGAAGGCATACGCCGCCGTTCCCGGCTGTAGTAACCAGTCTCCTCCCATGCTCTTCCTGATCCAGCGCACCATACCTCTCTTCTGATATTCACGTGCAATTTCCCGTTCCACCCTGAGCGGCAGTGTCCTCCAGAAATCCTCACCCGGGTCAGGAAGGGGGAAGGATTGAAGGGAACTGATCACCTCAGTCAGGACTGCCCGTTCTTTCTCACAGTGAGGACAATCCTTCAGGTGCAGTTCCAGATTTCCCTTCTCTTCTTCACTGATACTTCCTGTGACCAGGTCAAGGATGAGAGATTTCGCCTTCGTGCACTTCACCTCTTAATCCTCCTCTTTC
>JAPLJA010000075.1 GCA_026388815.1 Pseudomonadota bacterium | reverse complement strand
TCCGGAGATGTGGTGGTAGTGATGGGTGCGAGGGATGATACCCTCTCCGTATTTGCCAGAAAACTTCTCAATGCAGTTCAGGGAGACAAGACGTGAAGCGAAAAGAGGTGGTGCTGGCAACCAGGAACGAAGGAAAACTGCGGGAGTTTAAGAGAATCCTGGAGAGTTTCAATATCGACCTCCTCTCCCTCAAGGCCTTTCCAGACATACCTGAGATTGTCGAGGACGGATCGACTTTCGAGGAGAATGCCCTGAAAAAGGCTCTGACAGTAGCATCCTCCACAAAAAGGATAGCCATCGCCGACGATTCCGGTCTCATGGTGGATTACCTTGAGGGTAAGCCCGGTGTGATGTCAGCACGTTACGCAGGCGAAAATGCCGGTGACAAAGATAATTACATAAAATTACTGAAAATACTTCGGGGAGTGCCTGACCATTTGAGAACGGCATCATTCAAGTGTGCCCTTGCTGTTGCTACCCCTGAGGAAAAACATGATGTAGTCACAGGAGAATGCAGCGGGATTATCACCCATGAGCCGAGAGGAAACGCCGGGTTTGGATACGACCCGGTCTTTTACTATCCCGAGTATGGAAAGACCTTTGCCGAGCTTGAACCGGAGATGAAGGACTCTGTGAGCCACCGCAGGAGGGCGATAGAAAAACTCCTCCTGATCCTGCCCCGCTACCTTGAGCAAGAGGGGTAAAAATCTTGCAATATTCTGGACAATATGCTAACTTTTAATGCTCTCCGGGATGTAGCGCAGCCCGGTTAGCGCACCTGCCTTGGGAGCAGGGGGTCGGCGGTTCAAATCCGCCCATCCCGACCATGCGCCTGTAGCTCAATGGATAGAGCAACGGGCTTCTAATCCGTAGGTTCCGAGTTCGAGTCTCGGCAGGCGTACCAGAATAATAAAGGAGATGGTGGGTGTAGCTCAGCCAGGTTAGAGCACTGGGTTGTGGCCCCAGTGGCCGAGGGTTCGAATCCCTTCACTCACCCCATGCGCCCGTAGCTCAGCTGGATAGAGCGTCGGACTTCGAATCCGCAGGCCGTCCGTTCGAGTCGGACCGGGCGTACCAGAATATCATATCAGGTGGGCCGTTAGCTCAACAGGTAGAGCAACTGACTCTTAATCAGTAGGTCACAGGTTCGACTCCTGTACGGCCTACCACCATAAACGCGAAGCCCGCTCTTGCGGTAAGTCTTTCATATCTGTCGGAAAGAAGGGTAGGCTACTATGTCAAAATCAATCGAGGCTGTTTTTGAAAACGGGATTTTTAGACCCCTAAAAAAAGTCAAACTGCCCGAACACAAAAGATTCAAGATAATCCTTGAGAGCGAGGCTAAACCCGTCACAAAGAAATCCTGCTCACTGACAGGGATTATTGACATTGCAAAGAATTGTCCGGATACCGACCTCTCCACCCACCACGATAAATATCTATATGGTGAGATCGCCGAGTGAAGATCTTTGTTGACACCAGCGCCTTCTGTGCCCTCACCATTCCAAAAGATCAATATAACCATTTATGAATGAAATAGAGAGATCCAATGTTACTATCCTGCGGATTAGTGAAGATATTGAAGAATCGGCAAAAGCTATTTTCAGGCGGTTTGCTGATAAAAGGCTGAGCTATACTGACTGCACAAGCTTTGCATTAATCAACCAGTTTGGTATGTAGACCGTTATTAGAGTTCATTGACCATGTTTTCTTTCTTTGTTATACTGCATTCAGGTTGGAGGTGAGAAATAATGGAGGAAAAAGAGATTTTGAAGAGAATTTCTTCTGATCCGGAAATTTTGCACGGAAAACCTTGTATAAAGGGAACGAGGATACCGGTATATCTGATAGTATCTCTTGTAGCTGAAGGTGAAACTGTTGAGAATATTATCAAGGATTACCACTCTCTAACCTCAGAGGATATCAAGGCTGCCATACACTATGCTGCAAAATTGAGCGAATATGAAGCCTATGCGATATGAAGATCACATTCCTCCTCGATGAGAATATCCCCTTCGCCCTTCTCGACCTCCTCGAAGAGCGTGGCTACAATGCAACCCATTTGAAAAAAATTGGCAAACAGGGAATCAAGAATGGAGACGTGTATCATATCTCTGAAGATCAGAGAATGTGGATCGTAACGAGAGATGCTGATTTTCAAAACTTGAGGAACTTTTACACATACAAAATACCAGGTATTATTCTTTTTAAAATGACAAGATCAAAAACACAGTACTTATTAGAAGCCATGAATAAACTTTTAGATAAACATCATGACAAACTTGGCAGGAAACACCTCATAATTATAGAAGATCATGAAATGAGAATCTTTGAGGGGGAATAGATAGAGCGGTTGAATGCTCGCTCCCCCAGTCTTCGCACTCAAAGAAGTTCAATCCTCCCTGTGGACCCCACGAACGCAAGTTTTGTATTAATTAACAGGTTTGGTATGCAGGCGGTGTTTGCCTTCGATGAGCACTTCAAATACCATCCTTATAAAAAGCCTGTGAAATTCTTGGGATAAGAAATCTCTAAAATAGGGGAAGTGTCCCCCATTTTCCCTCCCCCCATTTTCCCTCCATTACAGCTTACTTGATTAAACAAAACCTACTACTGAATGAAGTATTGTGTCAAGGAGAAAAGAGTTGGGTGAAAAGGATTGGGAAGGATCAGCCTGTGCAGTGGAAGAAAAAGGCAGGAACCATCGCTGACCCCTGCCTTCGTGATACCAGTTATAACCTTACTTACCTGCCAGTTCCGTAAACCATTCTCGGTGTCGTACCCACCGGCCCGTGCATGGTGCTTGTGCCGTTGAGGTCAATGTCCTCCAGTTTATAGTAATAGGTTTTTCTGTTCCTCACACCTTTGTCAACAAACTCATAGGATGCGCCCTGGGTGGATGAACGTTCGGCTGGGATTAACGAAGGGTTGATCTTCACGTATTCCCCATCCTCAGATCTGGCCCGGTACAGGTTAAAACCTGCGTTGTCAGTCCCTGATTTGCTTGACCAGGCAAGAACAATTGCACGATTGAGTGGAGAAGCGGTAAAAGATGAAGGTACAACAATTGTGGTTGAGGCATACTCATACGCCCCCATATCTACAATCGGTGGGGTTCCATGTCCTGTATCAGCGATGTTCTGGTCATCTGTAAAGCGTGGATTCCCATCTAAATCAGCGGTAAACTCGGATGGCACCGCAGTGTTATCTCCTGCATCAATACAGGGGGATATTGATTGGAGGTGGTAATCACCATTAGCAGGATCAATAAAGAGCGGGTTTGAGTTAATGTTCCCCATTCCGGCATACCCATCCTGAATATTGCTGTAGCTAATGGATACAGCAACATTTGGCCATGAATAAATCTCACCTCCACTATCACCCCACAAAATACTATTTTTTATTGTAAGGCTGCAGGTATTACCCTCATACCAATAGTTCCATATTCCTGTCCCTGAATTTCCCGAGAGGGTACTGTTGATTATGGTTACGTTACCAATAGCATTATAAATTGCCCCTCCTGCATCTGCTGTATTACCAGAAAAAACGCAGTTAGTGACAGTGAGATCATCTGCCATATTCATTATGCCACCACCACAATAATCCGCATAATTTCCTTTAACTATACAATTAGCAACAATTAATTTACAGAACAGTTTAAGAATACCACCACCGCACGGCTGGTCAGTCATTGGACTTGATACGGGGGGAGGGGAAGCATTCCCATTAGTTATCGTGAAACCATCGACAGTTGTATCAGCAGTTATATAGAGACAGGATGCTAAATTTTGGCCATCAATTGTGGTCACATTCTTTGCCCAGTCCCGCTGGGAGCGCAAAGTCTCTGTGCCATTAAATCCACCATATAAACTAACTGCCTTATCAACCGTTATATAGGCAGAAACCGGGTAAGTGCCCTGTTTTACCCATATCTCATCCTCTGCAGTTGCAGCATTAATTGCTTCCTGAATGGTGCTGTATGAATCTCCCCAGCTTCCCGAACCTACATGCAAAACAGCAGCATGTGCTGTAGGTAACAAAAGACTAAAAAGTAAAACTAATAGAATACATTGTTTTTTCATCTTTAATCCTCCTTTTAAAATTAAAAAGCACCTACCAGCACTCACGCTGTCAAGAGCCTGCATCTTGTTTTGATACCCCTTCCTTTAATCACGGGCATGTCCTTAAGTGTTATACTGAGATGTATTGATTTATAACACTTCTTGCGGGGATTACAAGGGATTAATTAGGGGGGATTAATTAGGGGGGGAAGGGATAACACCGAAAAAGATATTACCCCTTGTCTCTTTTCACTGTGCCTGTTAGGGTTATTCTTGACCTGACTTAACCTGACTTATAAAAACAGTGGGAAGGGCTTTCGCTAATCCGCATCCTGCCGTCATTCTACCTCACCCCGAAATCAGTAGGCATATGTAAACCCTCTACTGTAGCGACTTTAAGGTTATGACTAAAAATCAGTAAGAACCCCTCCCCATTTTCCCACTGTTTTCCCACTTTCAATTGACATAATAGAGTCAATTGTGTAAATTACCATTACAGAGAGTGTGAATGTTTTCGCTAACTTATTGAAATCGTTGAACCTCCTTTACGCTCTCTTAATCAGTAGGTCACAGGTTCGACTCCTGTACGGCCTACCACCACAAGACCGCAAGGCCGCTCCTGCGGTAAGGTTTTTCTTAACAATCAATACCCGCGAAGCCCGCTCCTGCGGTAAGTCTTTCATATCAATTGAGGTAGGCACTATGTAGGCAAATTGTTTAAAACAGGAAAGCGTTTTGGAGAAGAACTAACTTTCAGAGTGGTACAATGATTGGGGGCAGGTCACTGACTTGATCTGTCCAAATAGAGGGGTGCCGTCCACTAAGCCTTCCGCGCTGAAATCTTTTTCCTGCAATCCCACATTAACCCTCACATCCCCAGTGGTGATGAGGGTCTTGTAACCTGTTTGAACATTTTCTACCACCGCTTTCTTCCAGAACCAAAACCCAAATTTATTTTGCCACTCGACTTTCAGGGTCTTCCAGAGGGCCCCTCCTTTATCATAATACTCTGTTTTAAAAGGTAACCAACGGCGCTGGTCGATCCAAGAGATTCTTCTCCCATATTTTATTTCTTTATTCAGAGAAATGCTCTCAACCACATAACACTCCTTACCTTCATAACCTTCATTTCTCAAGAGCGTGTGCCTTTCCTCTCCTGGCTTTATGTCTACATAATCGGCAAGACAAAAATCTGTTTCCGCGACAGGTCTATAGCGTTCAGGATCAATAACTTTCTTTGCGTCTCCAGGGTGCTCGCTATACCAGTATACCTTTCCCCGATCTTTATAATTCCAGATTAAAATAACCTTCCCATTTTGATCTGAGGGTTCAATATATCGTATGATTGTTTTATCGATAAAACCATTTTCACCTCTCAGGTTCTCCCTTTTTTTAATACACTTCATGGTATGTCTATTCCCACCCCCATTCACCATGTCCCAGGAACTGGAGATGATATAGTCTCTCCCTGTATCCCTTTCACTTACCATAGTCATGATTCTATAGCCATCCATCTGAAGAGGGGTGGCGGCATCTTTTACTGCCTGTTTTGTTAGCCGAACTACTTTCTGGGGGTAAACAATCATCGACTGGGCAAACAAGTCTTTCTTATCCAGTTTATCGGTGGCAAACAGATTCACCTGGTCTTTAGGGAAATAGTACTCTAATAAGATTTTCCTGTCTCCGTAGAAGCGATGAGCCGATGATGAGACATCAAAGCTGAAGCCATCGATTTCATCTTTCGTTTTAAAATGTTTATCGAGATAGATCAGCGCCTTAGACACAATAGGGTCAAAGATCCTTTCAGATAGGTCCTTTGCATGAGCATCTCCATAAGGAAGGTCCATAGTGTAGATCAAGTTGGTATGGAAATATTGTTTTCCCTCATGAGTGGCTAGAGAAGCAAAACACGTAAAATCACCTACGTTAACACCACCTTCTGAATCTACATCCTTCTTCAATCTTCTCAAGTTTAATCGATACTTTAGTAGGTCAAACCCATATTGCTTCTGGAGCACACCATCAAGTTCTCTGAACTCCAGTTCCTGCAACCTCTCTTTTGCCGGCAGGGCAAAGGTACTCACAGGATATTTTGAGAGAAACTCTCTATAACCTTCTATGGTATCTACGGTGTCATAGTACTTCGTTTCTATCTGTTCAATCTTAATGTCAGTTCTGGAGATGTTCCGGTTTTTCGGAAATTTTATCCTAAACTCTATGAATCCTTCGATGCTATTTACTTCTTCATATGGGGCAAATTCTAAATTCTCAATCTGCTCCTGAGCATTCTGAACGAAAAGGTTTTTGGGGAAGCGAGCAATGAATTCCCGGTATCCCTCTATGGTATTCTGCAGTCTGTAAGGTTCGTACTGTTCTTTCTGGATTTGAAATTCCTTTAAGTCATGATCCCGGAGAAAGAGGACGCCGCAGCCCTGCAAAAAAAGGAAATTGCTCATCACGATAAAAAAGAAAAGTTTCTTGCCACGATCTATCATTCTCATTTACTTCTTTCTGCAAACTTCTTTCTGCAGTTTCGTGAACTTTTCCTTCATTGCTTCGTCCCTGAGTGTCGGGTGAAGAACCTGGGTCATCGTAATAATTTCACACGCCTCGTC
>JAPLJA010000146.1 GCA_026388815.1 Pseudomonadota bacterium | reverse complement strand
TATCCACATCCCAGCCCAGAGCTTTGAAAAACGGATCGACAAATTCCCGCCGAAGCTGGGTTTCATTATATTGGCCGGATTGATAAGCCTCGCGATTTCTGTCAAACCGGTTGATGAGTTCGAGTACTTCTTTAGGAACTGTCACGTCTCAAGCAGACAAAATGGTATGGCGTTTTTGTTATGACCCTATGGAAGCAGCAGGTTTTGTTAACGCGATATCTTCCAGGATTACTTTCCTAAATACTTCTGGATCGCCAAAACGCTTACGCGCGTCCAGAATTTCTATGCCGGCAATTTTGCCATCAGATGCATAGTCAACCGCAATCCCTTCAGCCACATGCTGGGTTGTCACTGTAGTTTCGATGAAACGGATGTACAAAGCATCCACCTCAGTGTCATATGTTATTCTCATGGTTAAATGCCTCCCAATTAGAAATAATACACATAAACAGTTACGACCACAATCTCTTCAGTTTCTTCCACCAAAATAGGTCGTACTTGTTTTGTGTTGTAAAATTTGCCGTTCCAATCCTGCTTATACTGAAATTCTTTTCGGCATTCCAGCCGTCCATGCTCGGCAGCGCCCCACGGGGCTGTCCTGATGGTATCAATAACTTCTTGTTCGGTCGTTCCACGATAGCTCAGGTTCTCACGAGCATGCGCTGAAAGACGAATCGGTTTCATTGACGACAGACCATTAAGTACAAGATTAAAAATTATGATTCTGTTTTTAACTATACTAAACTAACTATTTGAAATCAAATGATATATGCAGGAAGGGAATTGCATGGCAATTGACACCTATCATTAAATCACCTATAAAGAAACCGTGTATTGTCCTCGTAAATCCACAAGCAGATTTATTTTTCTTTTTTTTCTTGCCTTGCTCCTCATCTCCTGGACCTTTCAGCAGGAGAAACCTTTCGCCTTTGTGGTGATCGGCGATCATCGACCAGCGGATGAGAACCTGCCACCACCAGAAGTCTTCTCGAAAGAGATGAAGTCTATAGAAAAGTTAAAGCCCGCCTTGATTGTGGATACCGGCGATCTCATCTTTGGGGTGAGCAAAAAGAAAGAGGTGATTGAACGCCAGTACCAGGATCTCTTCAAGGTACTTTCACCGTTCAATATCCCCATCTATCCCACTGTTGGGAATCATGAGGTTGCAAATGGCAACCTCCCTTATTACATCCAGAATTTTCACCGGCCCACATACTATTCATTCAACTACCACAATTCACACTTCATTGTCCTCAGCACAGAAGAGAAAGGAGAGGATGGGAGTATCGAGGGCAGACAGCTTGCCTGGCTGAAGCAAGACCTGAACAGGGCTCAGAAGGCAACCAATATCTTTATATGCATGCACCGCCCCATGTTTCCAAAATACACGCTCCAGGCGATGAAGTATAAAAGTTTCCCACCTGAAAGGAGAGACGAGCTGCACAACCTTTTCTTACATTACTCAGTAAAAATAGTATTTGCCGGACATGAACATGTCTACTCCAAAGTTCTCAGAGATGGCATTTGGTATATCAACTCCTCCGGCGGCGGCGCCCCCCTCTACCTGCCTCCTGAACAGGGAGGGTTTTACCACTATGTTATTGTGAGCGTGAAGGGGAGGTCTGTTAAAGATCAGATGGTGAGATTTAATTAGCCTTCAACACGGCAAGAGCACTTTTCATGGTCCGGTGAGTATTGTGTTAAGACTGATTTATGGTTTAGGATAATAGGATATCTTAAGATATATCTTATAGTTAGAAAATATAGGTTAAGAATAACTTCTACCTCTTTGTTACCTGGTATAGCAAAAAACTGCCCATTCCATCAGTTTTTCATTGACACCAAATTTTAACCTTACTATATTCTGTAGCGGATTTAAGAGCCTATAAGGCTTTGACTTGTAACTATTTGAGAAAAAGGAGGAAGGTGTATGGCTAAGAAGGCAAAGAAAAAGGCAGTCCCCAAAAAAAAGGCAGTCCCCAAAAAGAAAGCAGCACCCAAAAAGAAAGCAGTCGCTAAAAAAGTTGTTGCAAAAGGTCCAGGCATTGAAGCTCTTGCCAAACGGGTACAGATACTTGAAGATAGACAGGCAATCTGCGATCTCAAAGCTATTTATGCAGAGATCTGCGACGACAAGTATAATCCTGACAGGATGATGCCTCTCTTCACCGAAGATGCAATATGGGATGGAGGTCCGAAACTTGGACGTTATGAAGGCAAAAAGGCCATCAGGGAGTTCTTCACAGGCGTATCCAGCGGTATTGTTTTTGCCGTCCACTACTTCATCCAGCCCACCCGTCTAACGATAAAGGGAAACACCGCTACCGGAAGCTGGTATATGTGGATGGCCGGCACCATGGGCAGCGGGAAGGCTGGCTGGCTTGCCGGTACTGAAGATGAGGTCTACGTGAAGGTAAAGGGCAAGTGGCTATTCAAGGAACTTAAATTGAACCTCCTGTTTGCCACACCTTACGAATCAGGCTGGCACAAAGACCAGTTCGGTGTTCTGTAAAGAGTTCTCTGACAGCGTAGGGGCGGGATTCATCCCGTCCTCATGCTTTGGAAAAAATCTACCCGCCTTTGGCGGGCCTTCGGTCTATAAAACGTTTGGTCGTTCCTACGATAGAATTTACCGCTGGAGCGGCCTTCGGTCTTATGTAGGGGCGGGGTTCACCCGCCCCTCCGTTATCTTCTCCTGCTTCTACTGATGGTTGCTTTCGGGCCCAATTCTGTTACCACGTAGGTCCCACCTGCCTTCGAATCACGCATAATCCCGATCATACCGAATTTCTGTGCGTCCTCTAACAAGTCACCAAAGGTGGAATAGCCGTATGTTTCCTCGTCGAAAGAAGGCTGCTTGCGCTTCATCATGTCCTTAATCATCGATGAGAAGAGCACCTCTTTATTCTCACGGATCAGAGCCCGGATGGTGGATACCAGGAAACGGAAGACCTGCGCCTTTTCCTTGGGTATCGCCTCCATGCCAGGCGAAGGTGTTGCTACTCGCGCCAGGTCATCATAGAAGATAAACTCGTCGCAGTTATGGATAAGCAGTTCAGATGAAGAATTGCGGACTCCCACGCCGATCACTGATTTGTCGTTCTCCCGCAGCTTGGAAACCAGAGGTGTAAAGTCAGAATCACCTGACAGGACAACAAAGGTGTCAAGGTGTTCCTTGGCATAGCACAGGTCCATCGCATCCACCACGAGCCTGATATCTGCACTGTTTTTGCCTGAGATCTGCCGTTTGGGTATTTCAATCAGTTCTATCCCGGCTGAATGCAACTCGTTCTTATATTCAGTATAGTTGCTCCAGTCCGCATAGGCCCTCTTGATGACAATCTTTCCTTTTTCAAGCAGCCTTTGTAGAACCAGGCTGATATCGAATTTCTTCATGTTCGACTGTTTCAACCCCAGAGCGATATTGTCAAAATCAATAAAGAGTGCCAGATTCTTTTCTTCAGACCTTTTGTTCAT
>JAPLJA010000161.1 GCA_026388815.1 Pseudomonadota bacterium | reverse complement strand
GGGAGAGCCTCCCCATGTGGCAGGGGTCGTGCCAGGTCACCTTCAGGGGCATCTCTTTCTTGATCTTCAGCTTGCCTGAGTTTAAGAGTTCTTCTAAGTACTCTACCACGTGGAGCACTTTGAAGTTCTTGTTGAGCTTCCGTTCGTCATATTCAAGGCCGATGGTGCCATAGCAGCCGGCACAGGGGGTTAAGAGGATTTTGGACTTGAGAGCGTTGAAAGTCTCTACGTTCTGTTTCGCAAGCCGGGTAAACTCTTCTTCTGCCCCGATCTTCTCCAAGGGACTGCCGCAGCAGACCTCTTTCTCTCCCAGGATGCCAAAGTCCACCTTGCAGGCCTTCAGGATCTTCCCTACTGCCTGGATGGTTCCTTGCAGCTCCTGGGATAACCCGTAGGTGCAGCCGGTGAAGAGGATCACCTCTGCCTTCTCCTTGCTCAGATCCTTGATGCCCATCCCCTTGGCCCAGACATTCCGCCGGGTGCGGGGCTGCAGCCAGACGTTGTCGTAGTTCTTGATGCTGTCAAGAAGGGCCCGGTGCTCGGGGATGGGGCCGAGTTCTGTTACATACTGCCGCCTTAGCCATTTGAAGAGCTTAAGGGTTTCCCCATCCCGGACCTTTTTGTCCATGGCATCGCACCCCCCGCACATGGTGCAGCGGAAGAGGACATCTTTGACTGCCGATGAATCTTTTAAGGTTATTTTCTTATCAATATAATTAAGGGCCAGATCCATCTTGCCCTGACATGAGTAACTGTCAAATCTATACCGCTTATGTTGAGGGCATACACTGGCATACTTCCAGCTTTTTACATGCCAGGAGTCTACCCACTTGCAGACCGAACAGCGGGAGCAGTTCCAGGCTGTCCACCGGGGGTCAAACTCATCAACCGGATACTTTAAATAACGAGGATCTTTTGGCAGCTCCATCTCTCCTCCTTTAAACAAGAATCCAGAATTCAGGAGTCAGAAGTCAGAAGCAAAACAGAATTATCTTCTGGCTTCTGTATTCTGAATTCTGAATTCTGGATTCATTAACCATTTTCTTAAAAGCAGAGCTCCCCAGGGGTTCGAATTTTCTGATTCCGTATTCCGCAATTTACAATCCGCATTCATTGAACCTGTAGCGCTTCCTTTACCGAAACTTTACCAAACTCCTCTATTTTCCTGGCCAGTGCAGGTCTTTCTTTTCTTATTTTCTCCTTATGCCCCAATATACCACCCATCACCCGGTCCGGGTCGGTGAACTCATTCAGATAACCACTGATCCGGTCATTTTCAGTCAATCCAAAGAGATAATCAAGCTCCTCATCCTCCAGGACGTGAAGCCCAAAGGTCTGGGTTGCTTTTTCAATCTCTCCCGGGAGATTATATTCAAAGGTATTTTTCCACAGACTTATATATTCACTGAAACCATTCTCACCTCTCATCTCCCTGATTATTGCCTTCGCCCCTTGATAGCCGTACATCAACGCCCCCTGAACATAGACCTCGATAAAGGAAGGTGCATCACCGACGATTACGACCCTTCCCTTAATTGGTTCAGGAATCGGGGTACGGAAGTAAAGAACCGCCGTACGGGTCTCTATGACCCTTGCCTTTTTGAACCATGAGGAAAACCTTCCACCTTGCATAAACCAGTCTATTGCTTCTTTGGGAGATGTATCAATGGGGCAACCACAGGAGAGTTCGAACAGGGGTGGATCCTTTGGATTCTTTTGTGGTTTGGGATCAAAATATAACTGTCCCTTTCCTCCTTTCACATGCCCCCTGCCCACAAAGTTCAACCAGGCTTTTGGATAAGGACACGCCACCTCTTCCATCAGGTAAGAGACAACTCCAAAGCCGCCGAATAATTTCCTCTCCTTATTCAAGCCAAGTGCTTCAACAATCCGTGAATTAACACCATCAGCGGCTACAGCGTAACGGGCAGTTATCTGAAGATCCTTTTGACGCTCTAAGGTGAGACACCTTCCTCCTGGAGATATCCTTATATTTTTCTCAAGCTTAATCCATCCACCGGTATATCTCACACTGAAGTCATTTATATGGAACCTGATCTGATCGCCTTCAATGGTGATAAACTCACAATGATATTAGGCTCGTTAATCAGGTTGGCACAGCAGGAACGCTTTACTTTGACTAAATCTTCTTTTGCATCAAACAGAAGGACTTTCAGCCCCTCTTCCGAAGCGGTCTTTGCTGTCATCAGACCGGCTGGTCCGGCACCGACAACCACTATATCATAATCATAGGTCATACGTTAATCGTAAAGATAAAGATTGTTTCGTCGTCCGTTATGGCGGATCCCTCGCCATGACAGGAAATCGGCATCATTAATTCCTCTGTCATTGCGAGTAGAGCGAAGTAATCTCTTATTTGGACACACGTGGTATTTTACACTGCTTACGGACCTGGCCCTTCACCGACCCGCTCTTTTATTTAAACGCTGAAGGTAACTGTTATGCAGATTCCTCGCTTTCCTCTACTTCTACTTCAACCAGTTTCAGAGCGCCATGAACACACCACTTAACGCAGGCTGGGTCAGGTGGTTCACCACAGAGATCGCACTTTAAGGGGACCTCTGTGCCAGGTTCAAAGAAAAAAGGCCGGATAGGACAGGCAGCCCGACACAGTAAACAGCTTTCATACTCTTTTTCCCCCATAATGATGTTATACTTTGAGGTACACTTGGCATCAGTATAAGGACCAGAAATAATAGGGATAGCTAATTCCCGATCAAAGTCCGAAAAAACTCTTATCCGGGATAGTTTAGGATTGACTACCCCTTCTTCACTGTGCTTCAGTGAGCAGAATAATTCACAGTGTCGGCAGCCGGTACATTTTTCTATATCGATTCTAATCTCTTTTCTTACCATGGTGGTCTCCTTTAAGAAACTTTAAGTAGAATACCCTTTTTGAACAATAGGCTTACCATCTCATTCCCAGCTCTTTGAGTTTTGCCTCAGTGGGAACACCATTTTCATCCCATCCCCTCACTTTATAGTATTCTGGGAGCATCTCGTGCAACCGATTAACACGACCTTTGCCAGGGCCTTCAGGCATGGGTTCCTTGAGCATACGTGGAGAGAGGTTGTCGTCTTTACCCGTTAATCCTGCCTTTATGTTAAACATTCTCTCGATCATCCAGGTTCGCTCTCCACAGGTAATCATTTCATCAAAGGAATAATCGACACCTGTTGCTGGAACCAATTGTTTTTGGATTTCAGGCGCCCACAACCCCAAGATGAGAAAGAGGCAGGTTCCCGTGTCATCAAAAACACAGGTTGCGTCCTGGATGTTTTTCGTAAGCAGTGCCTTCCCTTCTGTGGCAAAAGGATCTGTCTTTCCTCCCAGGGAGGGAAGTCCAAAGATTTCTGATCCCATGGTGTATCCTTTATTGTGACAGGCACCTCGAGCAGCGGTCGCCAGGTTAAGACCTTGGGCTTGGCATACCCTGGGATCATAGGCAGGTGCTTCAAGCTTCTTAGCCCCAACAAAGAGTTCAGGATGATTGTATTTGGAAGCAACTTGATATCCGCCCTTTATCACCTCTTTACCAAAGCCTTCCAGTTTACCGGTCATTTCAACCAGTCTAACCATTGCCTCTGGGTCCCCAAACCTGAGGGGAAAACCGATATCTTTCTCTTTGAGGTAGCCTTTTTCAAACATCTCCATACACATGGCAATGGTGTTTCCGACCGAGATGGTATCCATTCCATATTGGTTGCAAAGGTCATGGGCCTTCAAGATAGCAGAAGAGTTACCATTGCCACAATCAGCTCCAAACACCCAGACTGTTTCAAATTCTGGTCTCTCTGAAGTAACCATGAATCGTGGATCGGTTGCTTTCAAAATGCCACCACAGGAT
>JAPLJA010000003.1 GCA_026388815.1 Pseudomonadota bacterium | reverse complement strand
AGGCGATTTGATATATAATGTTAAGTCGTCAGATGACCCGACTATTAAAGACCATCGGGCATACTCGCCGGATTCTCAGGCTGCCGAGTGGTTGAAGCAGTATGGGACGCGGATTCCGCACGAAGTCAAACCGGCCAAAGTGCAAATACCCGTCATTGCCCAGACCGTTCCGGTCATGGCCAGTATGTTGCATGACACGGATCATCCCGCCACGCTCGCCGCGAAGCCAGTCAAATCGCGGGCAATCGTCGTGAAGTCCGAAGCGGGCACCGTCGTTTTCTACCCCGCCCGTTAAATTGCCACTCAAATCACCACTCAATTTTATAAGGGGGTTTTATGTTACAGTCCAATCGTTTCAATCGTCCCGCAGTTGGTTCGTCCGTGGATTCAACCATCCATTTTACTTCAAAGGGCAAGACGTTCGTTGCCCATACCGTTCACATCACGCCCGATGAACGGGCACGAATCGCCCAGTTGTTCCAGCTCGCAGACTTCCAACTGGTGTTCAGCTCGCCGGTCGGGGCCATCAGGGAGCGATAGGCTGTGAGGGTGGAGACCGTTTCCAGACGGTCAAATCGGATCTTGAGTATGCTCTGGTACTCAATGAGGATGACCAGCCGTCCAAGCGTCCTCCGGCCAATCTGGTTTATGCCGTGGAGTCAATCCTCCACGGTTAGTCTGGATCAAGTTGGCGGTTGCCCGTGCCGTTCACGGGCACATTAAACAGGAGGTTTTTGTATGGAACAAGCAATAGTAGAGTTAAACGTCGGTGGGCGAAAGCTCGTTGCGGTCACGACGAAAATAAATGTTATCAAAGTTAAGGAGCAGTTTGATACATGGAGTCGTTTGGCGACACCGGCCAAGTGGAAAAGGGCCACTAAATCAATGTCTTTAAATCCTTCCATTCAATAAACAGGAGGACAGTACATGAATAACGAGAAGCTAATAGACGTTGACGGCCTGATAGACATGCTTCAGGACTTCAGTGGCCATACGATAGCTTATATCCGGACCTTGACCATTCCGAAGTTTAATCAAGGGCACCGGGTCACTAAAGAGTCCATGCTTGCCACGCTCGGCATCGAACCGGAGACAGTCCGGAAGATAAGTCTCTACAGTGTCCGGATCGGTTATGATTACCGGACAAGCGTAGAGAATGCTTTAGACCGGCAGGGGCTGCCAACAACGGATTACAAGGCCGGGACATCCTGGCACAGGCCCTATGTCCTTCCGTCTGGCCAGACCAGTAAGACCGTGGTGATTCATCCGAACACTCGGGAGAAGTATATCCTGGCCACTATTAACAAGGTCAAGGATTCAAGCGGTAAGCTCAAGGCCAATATCAAGTCCATGTACGTGGACATGAGCACGGGTAAATTCATCGACAAGGATTTGCTCAAGGATTTCCTGCCTCCGAAGTCAGCTCCCAAGAACCAGGGGTTGGATGAAGAGCACGCTGTCCTTGTCCAGACCCTGAAGCTGGCTTCAGTTAAGAGGCTGGCCTTTCAGGGTACCGTTTATAACCTTGCTTAATTCACCGAGGGCCGGGATAAATGTTCCGGCCCTCTTTCAATCCACCATATCACAAAGGAGTTTTATCATGGCAAAGAACTGTGAATTCAAAATCACCGGAACGATTCTGACAATCACGATTGACCTCAGCAAAAAGCAGGGCGTGTCGGCTTCGGGCAAGTCCGAAGTCATCGCCACGACCGAGGGGAACATCAGTATCCCCGGTAATGAGGCCATCAAATGCGGCCTCAATATCTATACTCCGGTCAAGAAATAATAACGCTGTTCCCCCGAAGTCAGGGGGAGGGGAGAAGGGTTCAACCATAAGCGTTGACTCCCGAAAAAGTTGAACCCATCAAGGCCGGAATGTTCCGGCTTTAAATCATAGGGGAGGTTAGTATGGTGGTAGAATCAAAGTTGGAAACGCTTGATGAGTTCCTGTTCAACGTGCAGGCAGAAGATTTCGAGCTTCAGTTGGATCTCGACGAAGAGGCCCGCATCCTGGACTCAGTGGGTCTGGATCTCGACCTTGAACCCGTCAATCCCCAGTCCCCGGACTGGGTTCTGATGTGTGACGTGTTGAACGGTGTGTGGGAAGAAAACGAGAAGATTTAACGATTTTTAGGTGAACAGGGGACTGCATGTCCCCTGACGCTTCCATAAACTATCTAAACCGGAGGTTCTTTATGAGTGCAAGGACAATAGGGATGTATCGTAAGCCGGTTACCCTGTTTCTTTTGAAGCAGGTTGCAGCGGACAAGGCCGATAAGAAAGTTGAAGTTGGGTTAGTAGTTGAGAGTCGTGCCCGGGAAATACCAACGTCTTATGATGATCTGCATATCAGTAGCAAGCAGGCATTAAGGGAACAGGCTCAGGGGAAGGTCTGGCTTGAGTGGGCTTCGAAGGCGGATTCCCGCCAGAAGATTAACCTGCTTGAGCACCGCAGGTTAGCTCGGAAGACTTCCATTGATCGGAAGTCTTTCCAGTATGACGAAAGCAATTATGACCTGTGTGAAGCCTGCATCGGTTAGGAGGTTAATATGTCTGTAGAGTTAATTATAACAGGGCTCCTGATCTTAGGGGCCGTGTTAATCATCATAGGGTGCCTCTCCGGATGTGCCCTGTCAATCGTGAACCTTTCCCGAAGTTATTAAGGAGATCACATGAAGCCTTCTTTTAAATTGTATGACATGAATTTCATTGCTGTTGACACGCCTGTAAATGGCAAGCCCAAGCATGATACTTATCGAATCAATCAGGTGCTTGAGTCTTACCGCCCCAAGAACGGGCACAATAAGGCAGTCGTTACCAGACCTTTGACTCCTGATGAGAAGGACTTCATCAAGGCAAAGTTTCTGAAGTGGAAAGGTATTATAAAGGAAGATGCTGCGTTGAGAATCAAGAAAGAAATTCCTGACGTGACTATCTTTCAGATTACCGGAGCCATTGTTAATCTGCACAGGCAGGTACAGATGGGAGTCATTCAAATTAAAGACCCCTTGAAGTACCACCAGAAGATGCAGGCGAGACGTAAGGAGTGGGCGAAGTGGAACTCGCCCAAGTATCAGGCTCTTCGGGATAAAATTAACGGAACCGGAGCTCCTACTAATGTTGCATTTGCATATCCTTCAATGGTTTAAATTTAACAAGGAGAGGTATTCATGAATGAATTAAATAAGGCTCAGGACTTCGCCTCCTCCATCCGGAGGAAGGTCACGTCCACCGGGGCTCTGGATGAGTTGAAGGTCGACCCCTTCTTTGAGGAAGACCCGGCTGCGACTCGCATTGTTGAGTTCGCTATTAAGAGACGCAAGAATCTCTTTGTGGTGGGCCCGACCGGCTGCGGCAAGTCTTCCCTGGTCATCAATGTGATGGCCAGACTGAAGGAGCGGGCCGAGATATTCAACTGTAACGGCGAGACGTCCATCGACGAGTTGATCGCCAAGCAGTGGTTGGAAGGCGGGGCAACCGTGGTTAAGTATGGTTCGCTTCTCCGGTGTTATAAGGACGGCAAGGTTCTCCTGCTTGAGGAGGTAGACTTCGCCGCCTCAGATATGTTGGCGTCAATGCACAGGCCTATGGAACTGAATCAGCAGTTCTATGTCTGTAACATAGGGCCGCAGGAGATCATACCCAAGCATCAGGGGTTCTCGGTAATCGCTACTGCGAATACCATAGGGTGCGGGGAAGATACTTTCATGTATAACGGTACGAAGCCGTTGAATCAGGCGTTCATGAATCGGTTCTCTCTTACGGTTAAGATGGGTTATCTTGCGGCTGATAAGGAGATCAAGGTTCTCAAGGCCAAGACGGGCATTCAGGAGTCCTTGGCCGAGACGTTGGTGAACTGTGCCAAGGATGTCCGGGACGCGGCCGATCCGACCCGGGTGTCTGGGACGCCGGGCAGCCAGAGCATTGCGGCTACGATCTCGACGAGAGACTTGCTTGAGTGGGCGGATGCCATTGTCGGGATGAGCATGACCCCGAAGGAAGCCGCTCAGTATGCGTTCCTGAATCGTATCAATGACACGGACAGGGACATGATTACGACGTTCATATCTAACAGGTGCGCCTAACAGGGCGTGCCTGTTTCCAAACACCTTAACCGAAGGATTAAACATGAGCCGTTCTTATTTTCCAACAACGAAAATACCACGGAGCTTTTTCCCGTCCCAAAAAGGGGATATAATTACTTGTAAGGATGGAACAAAACTGACGGTAGAGTCAGATAAAAATGATATTAAAAATTTCTTTTGTCTCAAGAGTAAAAATGCCCAGTCTATATTTTGATAATGGTTTCCTCAGTATGTATGACATGAATTATGATTGTGCTTGGAATGGGACGGGGGAACCTTTGCTGAAGAAGATAAGAGCATTGTCCAGAGGTAAATTCCCAAAAAAATAATCGGCTAACCATGTAAAGGAGGTGTTCCTATGCTTAACATTGAATCAAAGATGGAAGTCTTTGCCAAGACCTATAGCAAGGACACCGGAATTGAAATTGTGGCCGGAGCCAATTTCGCAACTGACGGCAAGAGAATCTTCGTCGTGCCCATAAGCGATCAGGCAGACCCAGAGCTCCGTAAGAAGACCGAAGTAATCGTGTACCATGAGACCGGCCATATCAAGACCGGCGACGTGAAACATCTCCCCAAAGAAGCCGTTCAGAAACGTATCTATAACTGGATACGGGACGTGGCCGTTGAGCATACCATGGAGACCGAATACGTTGGCATGAAACAGAAGTGGGCGGAGTTCCTTGTTGCCCATCTCAAAGAGCGTAATACGAAACCGGCAGTGCAGGGTGAGCCTATCTATAATAAGATCATGCGGGCACTGTATCTGATCTGCCGTGGCAAGCAGGTCGGGGTAGACCTGTCGACTCTATTCTCCATGACTCCGGAAGTTCAGGAGCTGTTCGATAAGAAGTTCACCCAGTTCATTGACCCTATCTGTAATGAAGAGTCGGTGAAAGACTCTCTGGCAATCACGGAAGAGATATATAAATCCTTTACCCAAGAGGAGAAGGAGCAACCGCAGAATGGCCCGAAGCAAAAAGGCAAAGGTAAAAAGTCTCAGTCAACTGGAGCGGGCGATCTTGGAGATCCAGACCCAAGTGATGGAGATGAGGACGGCTCAGCAGGAGAAGACGATAACACGCCTGAACCGGAGGACGTAGATGATAACTCTGAAGGTGCAGGGAAAGACGATAACGACGGAGAAGATAACGAAACTGAATCAGGCAATCCTGAAGATGAAAACGAACAGGAGGGCGTAGATGCAAACAGTGAGACCGGCGACACAGATGGAGATGAAGCTGGTGAACGCGATCCTGATGACGGCGGATCTGAAAGCGATCAGGCATCCTCTGGCCAGACTGACGACCCGGCAGCTCAGAGAGATCAGCAGAGCGGGGATGATACCGGCGACGATCCTGAACTGAGTGACGAGGCCAAGGAAGCATTAGAGCAGGCCAAGGAAGAAATCGAAAACGGGGATGACTCCGGTAAGACCATAGCCGAAGAGACCACGGACGAACTGAACGAGTATGTTAAGACCAATAAGGTCTATCGAGTCGTACCGGGCCTCAAGGAAGACATCAATCCGGTTCCTCATCGGTATGGTTGGGAATATCAAGTAACCCTGGCCGAGCAGGATGGCCGAAAGATGGTTGGTTATCTTGGTGGGAAAATGAAGCGTCTGTTTGTATCAGAGCGGGCGCCGGTATGGCAGCGGAACATCCGGTCTGGCAAGTTGGACATCAAGAAGACTTGGAAGGTGGCGATTGGATCGCAGGACATCATGCGTCGAAAGACGATCGGTAAGTATGAGGATGCCTGTGTCTATGAAGTCATCGACCATTCGGATTCTATGAGTGGCTCCAAAGCCCGGATGGCTCAGGCAATCCTGACCACGATGTCAACTGACCTTGATAAACTTCGCATCCCCTTTGGGGCGGTGGGGTTTACCATGAGACAGTTATATGGGGCTGCTTGTGTTGATGCTGAAGAGGGCATCAGGTCTCAGTCTATTGTTCTGAATCATATTAAAGGCTTTAATGAAGCGTACCGCAGAGTGCGGTCACGTTTTATATGGCCTGACAATTGTATGGTCACCTGTGAACTTCCTGCAATAGAATATGCAGCGAAGCAGTTAGCCCTGCGCCGTGAGACAAAGAAGATTCTTTTCATTCTCACGGATGGAGCAACCTATACCACGAGTTCTACTCTTGATTGGGCTTTGAAAGAAGCTACTAAAGAATATATCCAGCGGTTACTTAACGCTGGGGTTAGAGTCGTGGGGATAGGGATTCAGGACAGGTATATAAGTAATTACTGTCCTGACTTTATTTATGTAGCGGATTTGAATAACTTCGCCCATGACTTTTACAGGAAGCTGACTCAGTTAATATTATAGGCGGGGGAATTAATCCCCCTGCCTTTTAAATCTAAATAAGAAAGGTTGGTGTAGATATGAAAGTAACTATGCAAGTACCATCAATCACTCCACTGAATACTTTCTTTGATTATCTCAAGAGAGTTGCTACAGATAAAGTCCATGAGGACAATGTGGATTTGATTGCGGATTTTGTAGACAAGGTTCTTGTGGTTGAGATGAAGCGTCTTGAGAACAACGTCGAGACCTTTGAGCAGGTCATTGAGATTCCAGACTGCGTCATCGTCGAGCCGTTGCAGAGAGCGAAGAAGCAGTTCGATGACTTCTTTACCAAGTTCCTGACGGATCGTGGTGCCCCGGTTAAAGAAGACCCGGTTACGGACAACACGGGGATTCCATACCATCCGATTTCGTATCCCCAGCCAGAGCAGGTGTTACCCGGCCAAGGAGAGAATGATCCTGTGCCTTCTGCATCAGCCTTCGTGAAGGCGCGGTCTGGCAATGGCCATAAGGTTGCCAAGATCAGGTCGCTCTTTGGTAATGAGAAGGACACGATCAGATCAGAGTTCCTGAATCTGAATGGACAGATTTCGGAGGATGCGTGCAAGCCTATCCATGCCTCACTTGATAAAGAGGTATCC
This sequence comes from Pseudomonadota bacterium, assembly GCA_026388815.1. Classification (GTDB taxonomy): domain Bacteria; phylum Desulfobacterota; class WTBG01; order JAPLJA01; family JAPLJA01; genus JAPLJA01. The sequence continues at coordinate 25,039 of JAPLJA010000003.1, read as the reverse complement.
ATCTTTCAGGTCACGGGGTTCGTGACTTACTTGCACAGCCTGATAGCAGGTGGTGCTTTGGAAGTCAGAGACATGCCTGCTTATCTGAATTTCATTCAGGGGCATCGGGCTTTGTGGGCGAAGTGGAACTCGCCCAAGTATCAGGCGATGCGAGCAGCGGCAAAAGTTTAGACGGGTGAGTCTGGCCAGAGCGTTATTAAAAAATATTCTCAGAATATTTTTTAATAGTTTGCCCTCGGCCAGACCCATCACATCGTACAACAATCAAAGGTGGGAATCATGAGAGAGAAACGAACTGACGTAGACTTCAGCAAGCACAGGCTCTTTAGTTTTGGGCCAATAGGACTTTCCGCTGAAGGCGTCCAAGAAAATATAGTGATTCATCGTTTGGCTGTCCCTGAAACATCTTGTCAGAGCGTCAAGTTTATTAATACTTGTGGCATCTTGACCGTGACCGGGGACTATGGTAACTGGATTTTCTGCCGTGAGTTTGTTCCTTCTGCTGATGGGTCTGTATCAGATCAATACTGGATTGAGAAGTTGCAGAACTCTTCCAACCAAGACCCGTATGTCTTTGATGCAGATAAATTGAAGAAAGAAGTGGCCAATCTGAAGAAGAACCATGAGCTGTCAGCCGAGGAGATAGAATGGCTGGACAGTCTGGCGGAGGCTGCTGATGATGGGGAGTATTCGTATATAGCCGAGGCTATGAATTATCCTGCCGGTTTTGAGTCTGAGATGATCCCCAAGGGGAAGATCGTTGACTGGTCTCTTTTGGTTGTGTTCGATACCTTTGATGAGATATGTAAACGATTGAAGGAAGCCGTCAAATGATCTTCTTCGTAACTCTCAGTATAAGTGGCCGTGAGTTTAACGACCCGCAATATGCTGAAGCATCCAATGCAGAGCAGGCCGGTAATAAGGCCAAGAACTTTATCAAACGAACACTGGGACTTAATGCCGAGGTGACTGGGATTAGTCTGGCGCTTCGCCAGAGACGCCAGCGATACAGTGATCCTCGGTCGATCCTTTAGGAGGATGTTGAATGAAAGTCACATCAGATATTGGGGACTGTCCCTGTGACGCCTGCGGTAAGCGCGTTGATGAGCGCTCGATGGCAGTCATCGAAACACCAGACCAGGAGGCTTACTTCGTTTGCCAGTCGTGCCGTGGGTATTATGATGACGCGGAGTTGATCGAGAAAATCAAGGCACAGCAGGCGTAGTAGGCTTTGACACTTAAACGGAGGTTAAATGAGACCTGAAGGCTATTATAGCTATATAGGTGGTGTGGACAGGGAACTCTATGCAACTGGTGAGGAGTGGGCAGCGTCTTTCCATCTTAATGGCCCCTGCCCCGAGAACATGCCCGATAGACCATCATCTATTAATACCCCTGTCCCCGTGATTACACAGATACACTGGTAATTTAAGTATCCTTTAAAAAGGAGTATAATACTATATGTGGCAAACTGAACTGTTAAAGAAGTATAAAAACCTGAAACTCGAAATCGAGGCCATGTATCAGCCTCCGAGTCAGGATGACCTGTTCACTCTGCTTTTTTCAGGGAAGCCGACATCCTCCAGCAAGTCTTCTCAGAAATACGCGATTATCATGCCCAGACTGCCCGCATTCGCTACATTGGCAGAATTTAAAGCTGACATTCCAGGGGATGTGGTTTATGAGATCATTGAAAACGTGAAGCCGTCAACCGCGAATCAAATTAAGCATATTCTTCAGGCAGGGCAATGTGTCTCCGCAGAGTCCAAAACTGATTCTGAAAACAGGCATTTGATTCTAAGTGTCATGGTCATGCCGGGTAAAGACGTCGAGGAGTACTCGACGGTCTGGGCAGACATCAACACGGCCTTCCTGGAAGACGGCTTCCTGGATACTTGGACGATCAACTGTGGCGAACTGAAAATTCATTGCAACCGAAAGATCATGGAAGAAAGGGCCAAGAACTCCGTCATACGAGACATCAGTATCCTTGACGAAGATGTGCTTAACCTGAAGATAGCTCTGGGAGCATCGCAGGATGTGAATGACTTTCTTGCATTGTTAGAGAATAAATAAATTATACGAACCAAAAGGGCGTATAACGACAAGTTGGTGTAAATGCCGTTTGCCTTTAATTTATAAGCGCGGCTAAAGAAAGGTTATCTATGTCACGTTATATTGCTCCAGTAAAGCCGTTGTGTGTTTCTGTCGGCATTGTTAAGCCGCGTAAAATTGGTGGTAGCAAACAGCACATCCACCAACAACGCAAGGTTGCCAATTGCGCTCAATGCGCTCATTGTGAGTATTATCATCATCCTGAAAAAGTGTCTGTTTTTAACTGCTTCCGTAAATCGGCAACCGTTGCGTAGGCGTTGTACGCAATTTGTCTGAACTTTTAATTTGGAGGTCACGGCATGATGTTCGATGAGAAATGTATAAAAAGTGATGTTTGTGGAATGGCTATTTGTGACGGAACAAGAGATTGTTCTCATGCCGTGACAAAACTTGTGGAGGTTCAGTCAAACAGCGTACAACAGCTAAAGGCTGAAAGTTGCGCTTATTGTGTAGGCAAGCGGAGTTCTTATACAGAGAGTTTTGGGCCTACCATTAATTATTGTTCACATTGTGGGCGCAACCTATCAGCCGTTTAGCGAGACGTTGTGTGAAAGTTTTCGCTCTTTGAAATTATATGTGGTGAGCCTATTAGCCTAACCGCCCGTGGTAACATTGGCCAAAGACCCTCGTAGGAACAACTCACCACTTTACATTATTGTAGAGCGAAAACCAACACACAACAAACGCATGGTGTGCGCTTCGCAAATTTGAGTACAAACTTCACCATGCGTCAAACGTTGTACGCAAGCTGGCCCTTAAAAGAGAGGTTTGATATGGCGCGACAAATCCAACGATTCGATGCAGATCACGACTACTCGATGAAGGCAAAGTCTGATGGTTATTGGGTACGATGGGAAGATGTCGCACCTTACATTAAGGAATCGGGCCAGCCAGCGCACAACATCAGCGTTCACTGGAACAGTTAAACCTTAAACGAGAGGTTTATGAATATCACCCAAGCCCGCAGACTAATATGGCAAACCAAGAAGAACATCGGGGAGCTATTGACCAGCATCAGGCTGGCCAGCCGCACTCCCAGTGACACCAGTCTGGCAGGTCAAGAAACCCGTGCCATGCTGGGTGCCAATCAAGCCCAGCTTCATGAGCTCTGGAAAAAGTATCCAGAGTTTGCCCCCGTAAAAGTCCGGCAGATGAAGCTTAACATTTAAGGAGACCCCATGAAATACCTTGTAGATAAAAAGAAGTTCACCCTGCTCCTCAGAGCCCGCCCCGCCCTGTTAAGAACTGTCGTTAATTTAACAGAGGAGTTCTGTAAAACATGCTTCTATAAAGAAAAAGATGAAAGATGCTGGAGTGCTAAATTTAGTGAGATATATCTTGAGATACCTTCGGAGTTAAAGACCCTTGCTGTTACACGGGAATATTTAAAAACTAATTACAGTGAGCTTTCAATAATTCCATTAGATATCCTCACCAAGTTCACCAAGCATGAAAGACACAAATGTCTTGAAAATAATATTCATAATATAGAAATTCTTCCTAACCCGACATATGAAGAATGGCTTTTAGTCTTGTCTCATAGCTATCATGAATATAAAAACATCCCTATGGATATGTGGACACAGGAAATGGCCTTAGAAGTTGCAAGGCATAATGGGGATAGAGGATTCGATTTTGAATTCCCTGAAGCTCTCTGGGATCAAGCATTTGCAATTCAAATGGTGACGGCGAGCAGTTCCATGTTAAATGTAGTCCCAACTGACCTGATTAATAATGAAGTTCTCCAGCATTGTCTGAATCGAGACTTGGATAAACTTGAAATACCAGAGTCAGCATGGGACCAGGCCACCGTAGAGAAAGCGGTGGAATTGTTATCCTATAACATCCAGTACGTTCCAAAGCAGTATATTACAGAGAAGATTAATCTTATTGCAGCGTCTAAGGGGATAAGTTTTAGTCTCCTGACAATTAAAACCTATCCGATATTGGTGGCCTATGTAGCTAACAATAATTGTGACGGCAATAAAGATTCAATTATTAAAGCTGTCAATAAAATAAAGGACAAAGAAACTTTCATATTGGATGTGCTGAAAACTCAAGAAGATAATCGACCCACTGGTATTTTCAATCTTGACTTTGAAATCTCTGAAGAATTGTGGCTGAAGATCCTTAAAAATGAGCCTTCATGGATCATTAAGATTGATCGTTGTAACCAGACCCCTGCTATGGTGGATGCCTTTCTTAACTCCGCTTCAGCAGATCAGATAGACCGTTACGCTTTATCCATCAACCTTGGTAAGATTAAAGCCCACCATGCCCCGCTTCTGATAGGGTGTGAGAACAATCTTATTCAGGAAATCAGAAACAAGTTCCTGAAAGCTAATGCAGTTAATACCGTAACAGATACTCTTATGGAGATAGATTTAGCTCCTTCAGAGTATGCAAAAATTAAAGGTGACGTGTAATACCACAAATTAAGGAGGTAGTAAGATGAATGTACAGCAGACTATCAGGACTCTTCTCGGTCTCCCACCCCGTATCTCCGTGCTCCTCGAATCGAATCACGGTCTGGGCAAGTCCTCAGTCGTGGCCCAGGCTGCGGCGATCCTGTCCCAGAGAACGGGAAAGCCGTTTGGGTTTATTGACTTCAGATTGGCTCAGTGTGAGGTTGGTGATCTCATTGGTATGCAGAGGCATACGCTGAAGGGTGAAGTAACCCGGAGTATGTTTAAAGACGGCGTGCGTACCGAGCACAGAGTAATGGCGGAGAACATTACCGTGCATGATCTTGCCGAGTGGTTCCCGACTGATCCGGATTCACAGGGCTTCCTGTTCCTGGATGAGCTGCCCCGTGCTCCCAGGGATGTCCAGAATGCCGTGCTGGAATTGGCTCTGGATTATCGGTTCCACTTCAGGGAGCTGCCGATGGGCTGGCGGGTAATCTCTGCGAGCAATGACGACATGGATGTGTATTCAGGTACTCAGCTTGACCCGGCTCTGTATGACCGGTTCCTGAAGATCAAATTCAAACCAACCTTTCCGGAGTGGATTGAGTGGGCGGAGAAGGATGGATGTCACAAGGCCATCCTGACTTATCTTGCCAAGTTTACGGCGGATCTCGGTCTGGACATGAAGCCGGAGGTCGGGAAGATTACTCCGACTCCTCGGTCATGGTGCAAGTTGTCCACCTGCTTGAAGTATATGGCAGAGAACAACGACGACCCGTTCAAAGACCCGAACTATCTCCATCTTCTTTCGATGGGTTATATCGGGGACATCGCTACGAACTTCGTGGACTACATCAAGAAAGAGTATAAGGTTCACAACGCAGAGGACATCCTCAACAAGTGGACTAATGAAGTTGAGGAAGAGTTCAAGTCCATGCTTGTAACCGAGATTGCTTTCTACACGAAGGAAATCTGCGGGTATCTGAAAAAGGCCAATAAGAACCTGACCAAGAAGCAGGGTGAAAACTTGCTCAAGTTCTATAAGGTTATCCCGAAGGAAGCAGCGGCAGGGTTCTGGTCGGCTATATCCACGGATTGCAAGGAGATAGCAACGGCATGGTATAACATGGAAGTAACGGTGGGGATTAAGAAGACCTTCCCTGTCCGTGAGTATACCTTTGGGTTCCTGTCCAAGACTGTTTAAGTAATCCAGAGTGAGGCACGGGGTTGAAAGACTCCGTGCCCTATTTTAAAGGAGGTAGTGTGAAAGAAAAAAACATAGCTACTTTTAATATAGCAGGTATTAAATGTGATGCAGAGGGTTGTACCTTCAGAGATGACACCGTTAAAATGAAGGATTATAAAAGCTGGCTTAATAAGCCCTGTCCTCTCTGCGGTGCAAATCTTTTAACCCAAGCGGATTATGATACAGTCATCGCTTTGAAATCATTTACTGATCTATGTAATACCCCTGTGATTAAACAGATTTTGAAAGTCATTGGCAATGATAAGAAAACGAAATTCAAAGTAAAATTAAACGGTACTGGTCAAGTAAAATTCATTGAGGATAAGTAATGAGAAAGAAAAGTGATCGCAGTATTATAAAAGAGCAGGACAGAATGATCGGGGGTATCTTCCAAGGAATTGACTCGTCTTGTCAGTCCGAGCGTCGTCGGCAGGATTGGTTATATAAAGCCAAGAAGGATGCGGGATATGATCCCCGTATAAGTTTTGATACTGTCTGGGCAGAGACTTTAAAGAAGGCTCAAAGCAAATGAGTAACACTCAAGATACTCTCATTCTTGCAAGTTTCAAATATCCCAAACGCAGGAAATTAATCTATGGGCATTACCTTTCTATGAGGGATGTGCCTAAAGAAAAGAAGCATAAGGGTAAAGTATATATCCTGTACGGTATACATTAAATAGGAGGTTCCAATGGATGACGTGACAACTATCATTGAGAAGATCAAGACTCTTGAAGGTGAGGAGCTATTAAAATATTGGGTGGCCATTATAAAGGAAAGAAAGACACCGGGTGCAGCAGTATCAGGCGATCCAAATCTTGCCTTTTATAAAAATGAAATCCCTTCAGAAGTTAAAGAGATTCTTGTGGACAAGTTACACTTACTTACAAAGTCTGTTGGTGTGGATGAATTTATTGAAATGCTACATTAAATAGGAGGTTCTAAATGTTCAAAGAGATTCCATTCGATGCCAAGATCGACCCGAAAGACTTGGTCAAGGCCGAGAAACGCTTTGAGTGGATGATCGGGTTCCTCATCTGCCAATTCAAATTCGTTCACCAAGTTCTGGGCATGATGGTAAAGATCCCCAAACGCGGTATGAATACGATGGGGGTAAGCGTTACACCAGACGGCCGGTTCCAATTGTATTACGATCCGATATGGTCGAACAGTTTAACCGATGCCGAGCTGACCTATATTTTCTATCATGAGATACTTCATCTCGTGATGCATCACTGCACGAAACGCCCGTTAAGTACAGACAGGAAAGACAAGCGCCTCGCTAACGTGGCCCATGACTTGGCCATCAATGAGTTGATACCAGAGACGACAGAATGCCAGAGGCCACGGGATGAGACGGGCAAGCTCGCAGGAACATGGGTCTCTGAGCTGAAGAAGCAGAAAGACTTCACAGACATCCAGGAAAAGCAGACCTCAGAATGGTATTGGGATTATCTCCGGAAGAAACAGAAGGAAGGTAAGATCGGCGGGGGGCAGTGCGATGGGGACTGCAAGAACTGCAAGCTGGAGATAAGTGATGGGTCTGGCGATGGCGATCCAATGGACTGCAAATGCATGGATGACCACGGTGGCTGGGCGGAACATGAAGTAGCCGCAGAGAGAATCAAGGCCAAGATCAAAGAGATTGCCCGTAATAATTCATGGGGCAATATGAGTCAGGGTAACATTGAGGCCATCATGGCAGCTCAGGTCAAGAAGATCAACTGGAGAAATAAAATCCGGGTATGGTTCGGGAATCATTCATGGGGGACGAAGATGTCCACCAGGAAAAAGCCCAATCGCCGGACAGGGTTCATGCATCCTGGTTTCAAGAAGAGTTACGTGGACAAGTATTTGGTGGCCGCGGATACGTCTGGCTCGGTTGATGACGAGCTCCTCGGTGAATGGATCGGGGTGCTGAATCAGTTGGTGGAGTATCTGCCGATTGACTTCATGCAGTTCGATTGCGAGAAGCAGACAGATCCCAGACCATTTGACCGGCGTAGATTACAACTGGAGTTCAAGGGTCGGGGTGGGACGGACTTCCAGCCTGTGATAGACCTGGTCAACCAGAGGCATTATCGAGGGGTCATGATTCTGACGGATGGGCAGGCAGCAGCGCCAACCCAGCCGAAGGGAGCACATGTGCTCTGGGTCTTGCCGACTGGGATGAATCCTCCAGTGGACTGGGGTGAGCGAGTGTATCTTGAAAAGCATGCTTAACAGTGAGGGGGTTAACAGCCCCCTATTTTTTAGCTGGAGGTCTTATGATGATCTCAACCAACCGCATTATATTTAACCATGAAACCCAAGAAGGCGTGGAATTAAATAGGTGGCCCGAAAGTTTTCTCCCCCTCGAAGAGGTTATTATGAGCATACCATATATACCATATCTTGTAATGAGTTACTAGATCTTCATTATCGAAATCGAATACACGAAGTCAAAGACATAAAAGAATTACCTTTATACATTGGATGGAATTATATATCCCCTGAACTTTTTCAAATGATTAAACAAGGAACGTGGGAGATCACTGTATGCAAATAGGATCTTGGTGGGCAATCACAGAAGGAACCCTGACCGGGCCTTGGCATGTGACTTCAAAAGGCAGTGTCTGGTACATCATTAACATGCTGACCCTAACCATTAAGAATATAGGCCCTGTAAGAGGGCATGGCTTAAATTATTGTACCCGGGCAAAAGAGATAGCACGAGAACGCAATGCTAAGTTTCTTAAAGAGAACAAAGAGAAACTTCCCATGTACTTGGGTCGATACCCTGAGTTTGATAAAACCATAGTTGAGGTCTTGACTTCAGGAGCTTGAACAGACTCTGACGTAGTAGGCTTTGACTCGATGGTGGAGGAGATATGAAAGTTTTTACAGCAGGAAGGATGTTCTTTCTCGATACAGGAGACCGGCAATGTGTATTCCGCGTTGACCATATCAGGAGTAAGAATAAAGTTATTGATGTTACTCTCTTAGCCAAGGATCATGAAAAACCTATAAAGCTTATAGAGTGGGGGAGCTTGCGAATAGAGGAACTTAGAAGCATACGAACAAAGGAATTTAAAGGAGAATGCCATGAGATATTCAGGAAAGATTTACCCCTCTATGTAGGAATGAAATGTCTCTCTAATGAGTTTACAAAAATCTTGAGAGGAAACCATGTTCAAACAAGGTGACATTTTATATGGAATGTTCTTTTCTAAAGGAACCCTTCTCCGTATAACTTATATAGGTTACTCAGTAGTAGAAAAAGCCGATATATTAAAAGGAAATATCCTTGCGCATAACATGGAAGGGCATGTAATTCTTTCTGCTACTGTTAGAGATTATAAACGAAGAGATTTCAAGAAAGTATCTCCAAATGATTTACCCTTGTACTTAAATTGGAAAGTTATTAATCCAGAGTTTACTAAACTATTAAAGGAGCATACATGCCTGAAGCAGGAACCATCGAACTGATCGACACCAGCACCACAAACATCCTCGGAAGTCCTTACAATGTAATCATTTTTAATGATGAAAGTCACTCTTGTTTTGAAGTTACTGCCCAGATCATTAAGGCCACGCATTGCTCCGCAGGCAAAGCTGCCACGATCATGCACGAGGCCCATACGACCGGCCGGGCCATCTGTTTCTCTGGTGGTCTCGAACGATGCGAGCTCATTGAGCAGGTCCTGGCCGAAATCAAATTAAGAACTGAAATTGAAAAAGCATAAAGGAGGATTATATGAGCACAAGTTACACCCGGTTTAAAAAGCCCATCACCAAAATCAACATAGAAACAAAAGGCCCCCATGACAAGGTAACAGTCTGGGTCAACCATCAAAACGCAGGCACCTTGGTTGTGGATAAGGGCACAGGAAAAGAATTCCTCGAAATGTTCAATAGTGATGAGCAGGTCTTGCACTGCTATGCTGGCCCAACCGGCCCCTGTGTTATGAAAGACGACCCGAACATCTCTGACGATGAGTATATCATCTCCGAATACTTGGATGTTGTCACAGTAGGTGAGGTACTGAAAGGCAGAACTTTAGTACATACCCAATATTAAGGAGGTCATCTCATGGATTATCAGAAAGCTCAAGCTCTTCTAAAAACTGCACGGGATAAATGCAGAAAGCCCATAGCTAATAACACATGGCTCATACTGGATACCAACTCCAACGACATAGCCGTCCGACTACATCACACAGACATCCTTACCTTCAAACCAGACGGGTCCATTATCCTGGACACCGGGGGCTGGGAAACCGTGACCACCAAGGCCAGGATGAATGAGTACTTGGATCGCCCCAGGATAGGCAGCGAGCGAGGGGTCTGGATGATTTCCTCAGGTGGCATTGACTACTTTTACGAGAATGGCATGACAATTAAACCTGATGGAACCATTGACGACCAGCCCACGTTTGCCGAGAGGCTCGGTAAGATCGTAGGGAAAGAGATAGATACTTACGATGACCTTATCAAGACTATTCAGGGACTGTCCATCGACGAGATGGTCAAGGTCTGGAAACGCTGCAAGAGCAACCGGACTCTCCTGGCCACGTACTGCCGGAAAGAATTCCTGCCCCTGACCATCGGGACAGAGAGATTGAATGGTAACAATGGCAGGCATTATCAGGATGAGAACTGGCCACAGATTGTATCCGAGAGGTTGAGGGAGGCAGCATGATTGAAAACAACTTCCATCCGCAGGTCTTGGCCCTGAAGAAGAAAATTGAGGAGCTGCGAGCAGGGCTCCTCAAACATATCAACGAACTCCCAGACAACCCTGCCATTAAACGCCTGGGCAACGGCTGCTTCACCATGTCCGTCTCCGACACTTTCACATCCCTGAAATCAGGAGTCTACAAAGATGGACAGGACAAGCGAACGCTGATGTCTTGCTGGTGTCCAGAGATGCACGACTTCAAACGGCAGTATCAAAAAATTGCCACGATCCTTTCCTCTAAGCCTCTGGAAGATATGGAACGCACACTCCATCAAATAATCCTTCAGGAAAAATGGGATGGATACAAGTTTCATCCTGATGTAATCAAGAACCTTAAAGCCCTATGGGAAGGGGAATAATATGTGGAACGATGAAGAAGAAGAACAACGCAAAGCTCGATTATTTAAGATAAGACATCCGAGTATAAAGAATCTCTTTGAAAGAATCAAACCTGAATCCCGCAAGGAAGAGTTCAAAATAATTATTCAAAAGAAACTCCGGGTACTCTTAGGCCCCCTGAGCATGACCCTCCGGACAGAAGAGCCTACTATGGCAGATGCCTTCTCCTATCTTGGACAGGCCACGGCCCGTCTGGCCTTGCTCGAAGAGATCCATAAGTTTATCCAGCAAACCATGAATGTTTCTATTCCCATGTGGCCAGAAGAGCTATGGAACCTGCGGGAATTATCTACAAAACAACAGGCCACCTGCACTCAGTTAGTTAAAGCAATCCTGTTCAAGGCTGATAAAGAACAGCAGGAAGCGAACAAGCTTCCCATTATTAAGGATATAGCTTGGCAGGAGAAGTGCATATCATCATAAGGAGAAAGATATGTCAGAACCCACAGGACTTGGAATTACCATTGGAGGCTCTCTCAAGGACTCTGATATAGAGGCTTTCGTAGAAGCTCTTAATTATGAAATGTATGACATCTCAGGACCTGGCCCTGATTCCGCCCAAGACTTCCCAGAGTCAGGTAAAGTTTTAAAGAATACATGGTATGGGACTTCCAATTATGGAGAGTGTGATGATCTAAAAGCCTTCTGTGAAAGTCACGGCTTAGCTTATAGGCATGACTGCTCTGGCTCCCACGACTCTACAGCAACCATTGCTTATTGGCTCCCGGGTATGAAAGAAGCTAAGTCTACCTTTGCAACTACTGATGGATGTGCCGTAGTTGAAGTAGATGCTATTCAGCCCTACCTGAATATGTTACTTACCATAATGAAAGATGGGATAGAGAGTCTACCTTTGCTCCTTAATGATCCTAACTTAAATGGGGTCGTTTCCAAGGCACTCAAAAGTAAAAAACCCTATACGGTCTTGGAAAAGGAATTCAAAAAGATTATTCCCCCTACCATCCCCAAGATACCGGATTTAATCATTGTATGAAAGGACAGTTCTATGATAAACTCGGCCGTACCATTACCGCAGAACCTGCCCTTACTCCTCAGTGACCCCAGACCCAACGCCGTCTCCGCTGCAACCAAGGTCTTGAAAGGCGGGCTGACCCATCGAGATAATCTCCTGGAGCTGTCCCGGTTCTGGAAGATCAAAGTCTGGTTCTCTCAGCCAGTAAAGATTGCCATCCAACCCCACTGGGTCACCACGGGTCGTAATGAGGCAGACGATGGAATAACGAAGACACATATCACCAATAAGACAGATACCTTTCATGTCTTTAAAGGCTTCTTTCGTAATAGAGTCCATGAATCTGCTCCTATCTATTACAAGACCACGGTCTGTGGCAGACATGGGCATGACTTTGAGGAGCTTGAAGATAAGATCATTAAGTATGAACCTGTAATTATAAAGACCTCCTCCTACAATGATACCTTTGAATCTTATGAGCAATTCAAATCTAAGTTCGATCCCCTGTTCATGACAGAGGACTGTATTAAAATGCTGTGGCAAAGTAACTCCGGTCAGCATGGAGGACAGTATCTTAAATCTGACTTCCACTTCATAGGAGAAGTAGGTCGGCAAGTTCTGAAAAGATTTATGCGTAATTTCAAAGGGGTATCCAATTTCAATGAAAAGGATTGTCCGGGGTATACAAGGAACATGCGAAACCCTGAAGATAACTTTGTTCTTGTCGAGAAGCACCGGACTATGAGACACCCTGGCCGTGACATTACTATTCAGCATACCGGAGGTGTAGATCGAGTATTTTATAGTTCAGAATTTTGCGGCTGTGGTAATGGCAGGTATGGCCTAGTAGCTAACAAAAATCAATTTTTGCATTTGGAAGATGATTGAACAATAGAAAGGATGTTTTATGACTACAAAACCTGTAGCAAAAATGTGGTACTTCCCCAGCTCAAGTAACCCTAATAAGACTTATGAGACTCTTCAGTATGATGATGGCAGTACATCCTGCCAGTGCCGGGGCTGGATCAACCGGGTTGCCCCTGATGGTTCCAGATCCTGCACGCATACCAGACGTATTGATGCCGGCCAGGCAGGGGTTCCTGCTGTGGATTACACCGCAGGTAAATCTGTACAGGGTATTAGCGGGGTCATTACCAAGAAGCCCGCTGTTAAGACTAAGCCTTCAGTGAAATCTACCCCGGAGAAGAATACTATTCCAGTGGTACGCCACATCCAATGGGATTAAGGAAGGGCTATGTACGACGATGATTATATAGACGATGAGAAAGGACAGTTTGAATATGGCTTTAATAACCACGAAGAGATTGAAGAGAGCCTTGGTCTTGATCCTGTCTCTACCCCTGTTACTCTTGTACCTATAACTGTTCCGACTGTTACACATATCCATTGGGAGGAAGTCAATGGTTAAAGTAAGAATGCCTGACGGAACCCTAGCCTTAAAAGGGTCTGGGCCTTTAGAAAGAACGCTTCGATTAGTTACATCGGAATCATCCTCTTTCAGAACTGGGAAAGCAAAAGATCCTCGTAATCAAATCTTCGTTGTTCTTAAACCTGTGTCAGTCCTCAACCTGCTTCGAGATGGTATGTGCTCTTACACAAAGATCTGTTCCAATAGTATGGGTAGGGGAAGAAGACTACATTGAACATGAAGTCCTAACAGCAGACGAACTGAAAGGTAAGAACCTCAGACCTCTAATAGAAGGTGCCCGAGCCGTTGCGGATTATGTCTGTACGGATTCCTTTTGGGAGGACTTCAATGGGGGCCTTCAAGGAAGTGTGGATGAGTTCGAGAAACAGATCATCAGGGATACCCCCACGAGACCAACTACCCTTACTCATAGGGCACCTCAAGCACGGCAATGATGAATACCTAGCTCAGAAGATCAAAGGAGAATGATATGGCACTAGGATATTACTATCCGAACCGACCAACCCTGATCCCCGCAGATCCCATCAACCCTCTGGAACCCAAACCTGATTACCTGAATAGCTTGGAGACAAAGAACAAATATATTGCCGAGTACAAATGGAACGGGGACAATACCCTGATCTATACGGATGACCTGTCCTTTTGGAACCGGGACAGGAAACGATTATGCTATACCCCTCATCCGGATGTCCTGAAAGAACTCAAACAGTTTCCTAAAGGATGCCTGCTCAATGCAGAGACCATGCACCGCCATACCAAGACAACCAAACATCTTATCATTATCCACAGTGTCATGGCCTGGAAGAACAAACTCCTGACTGGAAAGACCTGGGGGTTTGCCAGACAACTTCTGGAGGATCTCTCCTGGCTCCCGCGGACTGTCGGCACGCAGTTGGATTATGTATCCCATGTACTGCTCGCCCAGGATACCCCGTCTGGTGGGATCAGGAATTTCTGGCGGATGTTTCAGGAAGCCTGCAAGTGCGATGACTCCATTGAAGGTATAATATTAAAAGACCCAACGGGACTGTTACAGTTTTCATCTACTAAGCTGACAGACGTATCCTATATGATGAAGATACGGAAACCGTGTAAAAAATATAACTTCTAAAATCGAGGTTCAAGATAGGGGAATAATTTATGTCTTTTAATATGATGGCCAAGAACGAACGGCAGGAAGTAATAGACCTGCTCCTGTATGGGAAGGAAAGTAAACCCATAGGATTGACTCGGAGCTATTTCTTCTATCTTACCAAAGACCTTCCGGTTCGATCTACCAGCCACTCAAAATTCTATAAAGGAATAAAGAAGACCTTCCCTGATGCTGAGTTAATCGGACTGATGATGTCCACCTGTACGAGAACCGCTCTGGTTGCCAAGCAGTTCTACTTCTGTGGGCAGGCCGAGACTACGATACAAATGACCAGAGTGCTCACTTCTAAAGACCTGCCCCTGCTTATCAGTGAGGAGTTTCACCCTGTGGCCATGGACATTTTAATGAAGCGACTTAAAGGAATTAAACGGATGCAAACGTAGTAGGCTTTGAAACGATAATGAAACATATCCTTGTCCCTATCCGAGTATTCGAGCCGGGTGACCGCGTAGTTACCGATAAGGGTAACGCCACGGTCATCCACGATGAGATGGAAGGCTTCGAATGTGTTATTGCATCTGCATTAAGTTGCTCGCTTGAATCCCCGGTAATTGCAGAAGCCGTTCAAAACATGACCTACAGAACAGGGGTCATTGTAGAACTGGACAGCGTAAAAGGGGACTATGTTACTGGCCGTGATTCACTGGTACTTTTATGAGAACCATCGTCCTGACTTCCCGCCAACACCGAACCATCACCGCGGTCATCGAAGGTGGGGTTTTCACCAGGATCGATAATCAGTCTGGCTGTTTCTTCCCTTGGGTAATCGGCCAACCCTTTCATCGGGATGTAGAAACTTGGGCTGAAAAGAACAACTTCCTGTTCGACGGGGAAGACCTGTCTAAGAAGAACAGGAAGGTCTTAGGTATCCGGGTAGAGGATGTACCCCAAGGACACCCCCTACGGTTCATGTACCCTAATAAGTTCCGATAAGGAGATCTATGCCTACCGTTGAATGGCCTGAAATAGAGAGAAAGAATGCCAGTTATAGAGGCAGGAATGGAATAGGAAAGTGCTATGGGATAGCAGTAGTCCGTACTTCTGGTTATTTTACAACTCTTCAACCCATTAACTCCAAAGGATTCATTTCAGATAGTGCAATTCTTCAAATTCCAGAAAAATATGTTAATAGAGTATGTGGGCTCATACAAAAAGATCTCATAGACCTGATCCTGACTAATCTGAAAGATCAATTGCCACGTCTTATTGGTCTGGACCCTGTCCTTGATGAACTGGTCTCAATCAAACTGAAGGAGAAATGATGGATACAGTAACTAAGAAACAAGTAACAAACGCCTTAGCCCCTGTCCTGAAAGAGTGGGCTTTCCGGGGACGCAACGGGTCAAAGGATGAAAAGACTGCCTACTGGAATGCCTCTGTTGAATTAATAGAAAGCATGGCACAGATAGACGTAGTAATAAACTTGGAGGATGCCTATGATGCACATGGGCGATGACTTTTCTATAGCATCCAACCCCAAAACGTCCCTAAAGAAAACCTGTCCAGACTGCGGTGAACCCCTCCCGGAAGATTTCCAGGATGGCGACGTCTGCTGTCAATGTGGCTATACCAAAGGATAACTATGAATAAAAAGGAAAAGGATCAAGAAATCAGGTTAAAGAATTACCTTAAAGCTGCCACTATCAGTCTATCAAGATTTCAAACAAATGTGACCATCAAAACTGGAAGAAGGATACAGCGCCATACCTTTTATTCCAGTTCCAGACTTTACACTACAAGTGGCATGTCATCAAAAGCCGCTATCTTAGCAGCTATAACCGATAGTGGCTTCTCAGCAAGAGATATGGAAAAGCCAATCATTATCACTGTGAAGGAGCTCTAATTATGCCAAGTTATAAAGTGACATGTCCCAAGAGCAAACGCCACAAGCGCTTCTCGGTTACCGCCCACGTCGTACAGGAGTGGCAGGTGGATGGGAACGGGGAATTTGTAAAGGTCTTAAATGATTGCATTGAAGTAGCGCACAGACCGGACAGGGAAGATTACTTCACCTGTATTACCTGTGGCACTAAAGCCCATATTGAGTGAAAGGAACTTGAAAATGACCAAAATTAATATGGGGAATCACAAAATTACTGAGCTGGAACTCTACGATCGTATAATAGAAAAAATTCCTGCCAAACAGTTCAAGGCCATTGCAAAAAAAGTGGAACGGCAAATGGACAAGATGATCGTGGACATGATCCCCAAAGATCAGTTCCAACACATCATAACCAAAATCCTTTCGGATCTTAATAAGGAGAAATAATCATGGGTGCAGATCTTCGTCTGGAATACTGCTGAGTCTGGCAAAGAGGAATGGTTGTAAATTTCTCCAACTCGATTGTGACGGCGTAGAGTACGAAGACCTACCCAAGTTCAATTGGTAAAACCTGAATGTATACATTGTATACACCTTGGGACACATACAATGTATACATTTTCTTTCATTCTTGTAACCGAATATAAAGCATTGCGTTACAATAGAATTTAAATTGAAGGGAGACGTTAAATGAAGATCGAAAGAAAAGACGCCATCAAATCCCTGTGGATCGCTATTGAAGATACCATCAAAGCTCTCAAAGCTCTGGCCGAGAACCCCGTGGTAAACAGTGTCTCCCAACTATGGGAAAACATGGATGCTTATAAAGAATCCCTTCGGGGTCTGCTGGAATGTAACCATATCATCCTCGGGAAATATTACAAGAACAAACGCTATGGTGATGAATGGATCATCTTCAGAGCAGAAGTATTCACTTCCCAAGACAGTAACCGAATACAACTTAAAGTCGCAGTCGTTACAGCTTCCAAAAAGAAATTTGATTATAATGACGTTACAAATGAAATGCACCTCTCGCTATCAATCGCCAAAGACAGTGAAGAAATCGACCTCGATCCCAAAGACCTGCCATTATATGTGAGCAATGAGTTCCACGGAACTTTATTCAAAGAGCTCATGACCAAGGCAGGACTCAAATTAGATTTACCCGAACCTAAACCTGAGGAGTAATAATATGCCTCGCTTCCGCATTACAGAAACCATCACTATCCAAACCTTCGTTACCGCGGTAGACGAGGAAGCTGCACGCCGGGCAGCCTACAAACGCTTACCAGACTACGGCCGTGCGGGCTGGGATCTCACAGACTCCCAAGGCCCGGTAATCACAAAAGAATTCGATGTCTGAAAGGGGGACTCCTTATGGGCTCATGTGTATTTAATTTAAAGGCTCAATTCAAAACCAAAAGAGAAGCGGCCATTGCTTGTAGGGATTTAATTCGCTTCCTTCAACAGAACAGAGATGCGGGTGATAATTTAAGTACATTTCCTCAAAAAGTTATAGATATTCATCTCTATCCAAGAGTAAAAGAATACCTTCAGATAATTAATAGCACTAGGAAAGAGGACGACGTTCAATACTATGGCGATGATGAACCTTATTGTAAAGGTAGAATGCTCATCTTCAGCTCCGAGGTAAGCCATCTCGGCTCCTGGGATAACCTGAAGACCTTCATCCAGACCAAGTACCACCCAATCCGGGTTGTCTGGGGCTCTGAAGAAGACGGGGACACATTAGGGGCTCTTAATCTCTACCCCTGGGAAGATATTGTACTGGGAATTCTTAAATACAAAAAGACCCTACCCTTCCTATTGGGAATACATGAAGACTTTGATGAACTTATTTCAATGACTCTAAGAAAGAAAGGTGAAATATGAAAACATATCTAATTCCTAAATACGGCATCACCATAAAAGTGGAAAATGGCTCCGGAATAATCAAATCCAAACTCAAAGAACATCTGATCGAAGAAGTCATTGGAACAGAGGATCCCGTAATACACGGGTGCGTTTCTGGAGCTGTTGACGCCCTCGAGTCTCTGATCATGGCTCATGCCGTTGCAGGTATCGACGTGGCCTCTCCAGCATACATAGAAGGACTCGATACCTGCATGGAAGCCCTAGGCAATCACCTCTAAGGAGTCTCCTTATGAAAGACTTTCTCCAAAAATTTATGGAAGTAGCTAAACAGAACCTCTTAAAAGATGGTAATTTAGCTGCCGTCATTATGTGGTTCCGGGATGGCCAGCTTATTGGAACCCCCCAATTGCATAAAGACTTTGAATGCCCCACTGCAGAAGAGAATAAGGATAAAAATATCCTCTTTGCTGGATACACAGCCAAAATCCTTCAAGCAGATACCGTGGTGTTCATCTGGGACGCAGCCATGAGAGCCATGAATCCGAACCAGACCTATGACGGCACTGAGTCTCCTCTAACCTACCCCGAGTCCATGAGAACCGAATGCATCATGATAGAAGCTATTAAAGTCCCGTCTGGAAAAGATGAGTTCCTGATAACCCCCTACAAAGGAGGCAATGGCAAACCAGTAGAATTTCTTCCTGAAATCTTAGATCTGTCCAATTTCAAATCCCGTATTGCCGGAGTACTGCTCGCAGGTTACAACAGTGCAAATCGTATAATAATATAACACCTTAACCCAAGGAGTATCTTATCATGGCAGCAAAGAAACCCGTAGTCAATGCGTTTGACGCCATCGCAAAACCGGCCACCACCGCAGCACCTTCCAAAACAAATAAGATCGCCGCGGTCGTGGATGACAAAATCAAAGAAGCCGTTGATGTTGTCATCAACGCCAAAGCAGCCATCGCCAAACTCGAGTTCGAAAAAGACGACGCTGAAACAACCATCATCAACCACGTCCGCCCCCAACAGGACAAGGCGGCCTTCGCCGGTAACTTCTCCAAGTCCTTCGCCGTGGGAGGTAATACCGGCTCCGTAACCTATACAACCTCTGACAAATTCTCTGTCCCGAAAGAACCGGAAGTACAGGAAGCCCTCAGGAAATGCATGGGGGACAAAAAGTTCGATGAGAACTTCAAAGTAGTCCGTACCATCTCTGTGACCCCGGCCGTCACCGAAGACACCGACAAGATTAATAAATTGGTTGCAGCCTGCACCAAAGCAGGGATCGAAATTGGAGAGTACTTCGTGGTAACCGACGTGCTGAAAGCAAAACCGGACCTGGACAGGAAACAGTACGAGCTGACTCCGGGACAACTGGATACCTTCAGAACTCTGGTAAGACAGAACAAACCGGCCCTGAAGTAATCCGCCTACCAAATAATAAGGGGTGCCCTTTCTCGGGGGCACCCCTTATCTCACACTTCTTGACACACAAATCAAGGAGCCATATTACATCACCTTTATAATATAGCACAAAACTTGTAAAAAAGCAAGTCCTTTATTTTGAGGTACATGAAACACCTCACAGGAGTTATCAACATGGCTGCAAATTTTAAAGCCCCGAGACAGGCTCTCCCCGACTCAAATTCCTGTCTGGATCATGACCCCGAATATCTCCAGTACTTGAAACAAAAAGCCGAGGAAGAACAGATGATGCAAATGCTCGAAAAGAATCTTGAACCCTGTTAAGGAGGAACTTCATGGCAAAGAATAAACCAGACCTCACCGGGATACTTTCCCACGACGAAATACAAGGAGATTTTACGGCCCTCATCAACAGTTGCGCTGAAGGATACACCGGCGAATGGGATTCGTCTGGCGAAGGCAGAGACAGCTTTATAGCCATGGCCCAATTATTGAAAAGACTCGCCCGCCATTATAAAGTGGACGTATCCGATACCAAAGAAATCTAACCTATCAGGTCAGCGTTCTTCTGGCTATGCAACCGTATTGAATGATACGATCCGTTAAGGGAAGCAACACGAGAGGTATTCATAACTCCCGTAAGCCTTGACCCCGCTGAACGTTTGTTGCAGACGAAGCACCAGCACGGTGTGCTGCAAAAGCTGTCTAACGCTGACCTGTTTTTCATAAGGAGATATATGAAAAGAGAAACGTGCCTTAAAAAAGCTGAACAACGAATAGAAGAAATGAGAATCCAAAGGGATATAATAGCTACCATCCCTTTAAACACCCCAGTACTCATAAACTACAGATGCCCAATCAAAAGTATGGGCTGGACCTGGTCATTCACTAAACTAGTCTGTGAAATATTTGACTTCAATAACCTGAGCCTCCGGGCTACTATAATCGCCGTGGAAAACGCTGAAGCCTATCCCTTCGATAACGACTTGGTACGGCGACAACAGAACAGAATGACATGTATAGTATATCCTCTTGGCTTTAAAAAAATAGATACATGGGAACACTTCAATCGACAAGACCTGCCCCTGTTACTGGGCTGGCCTAATCAATACCCCCGCCTGGCAGAACTCCTGAAAGGAACGTAGTAGGCTTTGAAACCCCTTGAATTATTAATAATCTTTTAGTATATTACCGGACACAAAAGGAACTTATTATGATTGATCCCAATAAAAAACTGGAACAAATAAGCGACATAGGTGATAAAGTAGGGGGAGTGATCGGTACCATTATCCGGTTCATAGTCAAAAATGGCCTGTATCTTATCATCGTAGCCACAATAGGGGTCTTTATATTCCTATCCTCAGTAATCTATAGCGCATGGAATAAAAAGAGGGCCAAAATCTTATAGGAGGCTTAATCCTTTATAGATATTGACCCTCTTCACAAAACCAGACAGACAGATTACTTCTAATATACCACAATTCTTTAATATTGGCAAGCTAATTTTAAGTACCTCCAACGAAAGGACATAGCGTGAAGCCCTACCGCCCAGGTACCATACTGTCCTCAAATACAAAATGTGGACATTCCATCAACCTACCCATCGCCGGACACTGCAGACCTACCAAGAACTGCTCTCATACCTGTTACGCCCGCAAAGGGCGCACCGCCCTGCCTTCTAACAAGAGAAAACAGGTATGGGTATCCAACTACCTCAAAGGATTAGACTTAAAAGAGCTGATTGAGGAGTGCAAAACCAAGAAGGCAGTACGCTTGTCTGGTACCGGAGACCTGAATAAAGACCACCTCCTGGGTATCCGGCGCCTCGCCAGAGCCTGCCCTGATACAATGCTCTGGGGTATGACAAGAAAACTCGAGATAGCCAAGGCCCTAAACGGTAAGTACCCCAATTTAAAACTCATGGTATCCATCGACAGCTCCTCGCCGGCCGAGATCCAAAAGTACCAGGGCACGCTATGCTGGGGACCCCGTCTGGCTACCGATGTCGTACCCAAGGATAAGCGGATACACACCGTGTTCCCGTATCATAATAGCGGGAGAATTGTTAATGGGGTTCCTGAAGATAAAAAGGACTGTCAAGCGGTGTATCATCGAATACCAGGGTGTCATGAATGTGGACGCTGCTGGAACTGGTAAAAAAGATTCTAAACTAAAGGAGATCATATCATGACAATCTTAACAGGATCCTTCGTATCAGTCTGGGATGAAGGTACCGTCCAAACTCAAGGTACCCTGAATACCAAGACCGGAGAAGTAACAGCCAAGTTCGTGAACGTACCCGACCTCGGTTCCCTGAAACGGGAATACTTTGAGGATGAAGCCGAAGACATCTACGAAGTCTGCACAGAATGCCACGAATATATCCTGAAATCCGAGATGAATCCCGGAATAGGCCATGATCTTAATGAAGAACAAGTCTGCTCCAACAAGGACTGTGAATCAAGGGAGGAAAATTAAATGGAAACTACTACTTATACCAAGCCCATAGACATCTTAGACCAGGAAATCATGGACACCCTGGGGGGAATGGAACCCCTCAGAGCTGTTGTAGACGCCGGAGACCTTACCGACGAACAGTATGACAAACTGTTTAACCTGCTCCAGACTGAAATGCCCTACGGGACCCAAAAGGCCCGGACCGGAGATCCTCATGAATGGATTATGCACAAACTGCTAAACCTGGAGTCCAGACTCATCCTGAATGGAATGTAAACCAGGTATTCAGTATCCTGGAGCATGAACAGGGCTGGACCATCATGAAACTCGATACCATAACCGTGGAGTACTAATCCATGAGAACCTATATCAAAATACCCATCAAGATTATCACCCCGAAAATTGCCCAGAATAAACAGGACTCTATATTCTACGCAGGCAAGGTCATTGCCGAGGTCAAGGCCCGAAACAGAACCTATGTCCTCACCACGGCCGGAGAATATAAGTTCAGCCTGAAAGAAAATGAAGGCTCCATTTCTTTCGATTCCCTGGACCTGGCAAGAGCTTGGACTCAAGGACGATTACCCGGCCCAACCCACCATCGCCTACCACGTAACTTCACCGATGCCAAGATCAAGGCCCTCGGGGACAAGGACCTGGTATCCAACTGGGGCTGGTTCGGTGTCAACGTCTGGGAACAACGCCCCAACATCCCTGGCCTCCCACAGGGCAAGGACCAATGTCTCATAGAACCCTGCGAGGTCTGGTCCGATTACGACGAGGCCATGAATGCCTTCATAGAATACGTGGAAAAGGAAATCACTCGTGAAAATAGAAACTAAAAGGGACATCTATTGGAAGGATTAACCCATGGGCTATGAAACTAAAATGCTCGTCGTAGAAAAAAACATAGGCATGAACCACTACTCCTGCATGATAGAAGAACTCCACGCCACTTCTACAAAAGAACAATTCAAAAAAACTGTCTACAATTGCTTCAAAGAATCCGATGGCTCCTTCTCTTATTATCCGGATCATACCAAAATAACCGTACCCTCAGGAGCCATTGTAAAAGAAGGACCATGGTGCCATATTATTGGCATGGTAGAACTTAGTAAAGGCGGAACCTTCCCCGGCATCTGCAAATTCGAGGACTCTAATGGGGACTACGTCTACGATCCCTTCGATGGAAATAAAATCCTCGGTCTGGATGGCTACGGTGACTACCGCAAATTTGTACCCATTCAAGAAGTCATCAACATCCTCCAGGAACATATAAAGGAAGCTAAAGCCATCGACCAAAAACCTTACCGCAGATATGTTGCAGCTCTCGGCCTACTCAAAGGAATAAAATTATCCTTTTACAATGGCCCCACCCATGAAATAGGATGCCTGTTTTATGGACATTGAGAGCGATGACTTCTATTATAT
Source organism: Pseudomonadota bacterium (assembly GCA_026388815.1). Lineage (GTDB taxonomy): Bacteria > Desulfobacterota > WTBG01 > JAPLJA01 > JAPLJA01 > JAPLJA01. The sequence goes on along the minus strand of JAPLJA010000003.1, from coordinate 1,559 downwards.
CCTCCTCGTAACGTCCCTACGGTATTACGGTATTATAAACAGGATTTAATTTAGATATTAATAGAGTCTCTAATTCACGACACTCATCAAGTATTTTAATTTTAACATGATGAGGGAGATAAAATTTTATCTGCGTCTTTAATCTGTCCCCAAGATTGAAAGTAGAACCAACGTAACTTATAGTTTTTTCATCATCGTAAATAACATAAACTCCTGAAACATTATTTAATTCATTTACTGTTTTTAAAATACCAGGAATTAATTTCCACCCATCAGGAGATTTAAGGCTTCCTTCCCATATTAGATACTTCCAGTTACTCATAACTCTTCCTCCTTTTTAATTTCTTTAGAAGAAATATGATCTTCCAAAATCATCCGCGTATAAGCATTAAGAGATCTACGATCCTTCTCAGCCAAAATTTCTAATGCCACTTTGGTGCTTTTCTTTACCGAAATATGAAGAGTGTAATCAAGAACAGAGGTCTGAGACATAATAACTCCTTAGATGAGGTTTAAAATCCAAGAGTGCACTACAATTTACCATAATATATATCTAAAAATCCAAGAGTGCACTATAATTTTACAGCCCGATCCAATCCGGTTACCTCCTTCCGGGTCTGGACGGGCATCGCCCTCCCAGCCGGTACCTCCCCGGTCTGGCATGGGCCATCGGCCGCCCTATGGGTTTAAAATGGTCTTCCCATAGGACGGCCTTTCATTTCCCCTGTCCCTGGTCTGGTTGGCACAGAGCCTGAAATTCAGTCTGGAATCCTGCAGAAAAAAACATGGCTCATGAAAACCTGAAAAGGTACATGGCTTGACTTTTCCAGCCGGAAAAATGCCTGAAAATTAGATTATTATAAGTACCTGCGTGTATTAATAATCTTTTAAGCAGAAAATCTTGCAAGATTATTAAGTCAGGGATCATGAAAAGGGAAAAAGGAAACCGGAGCCATGGCTCAGAGAGACCGGGAACAAATGAAAATCTTTTGCATCTTCATTAAATTTTCCAGGGACATGGGCCATTGAATTTCTTATACTCGGCCCGAACATGCCATTGAATTTCCATTCCCGGTCCAGGGACATGTATGAATTGAGAAAACGTGGTGAAACGTAGGGAGAAAAAGTAGTTAGCTTGCTCAAAATGGTGTATAAAACTGGAAGGTAACGGATATACAGGGCTTGTAAGTTATTGATATTAGGGGGTAAAAAATGAATGTAACAGCTCCCTAAAGACTGCGACGTGGCCAAGATGGTCAAGGCATACCTAAAGAAATAAGAGGAGACTCCTATGAAAAAGATACCCGCACCCAGACTCGAACTGCTCTGGGACAAGCAGGAGGGCGTGCGAATCTGCACCCCCTCGTGATCCCTCTAACGAAGGGGGATTTACGACGGGAGAACAGCAACAGGAATATCCTGAAGCTGAAGATCGGAAAGACCCGTGTCGATGGAGGCGTTTCCGTCATGGAAGATGGTACAGTAGAAACCCCCTACAGGGATGGGGCACACGCCCTGTGGGACTCGAAGAAATTAAAGCTCCCCATCTATGCAGTCTG
>JAPLJA010000287.1 GCA_026388815.1 Pseudomonadota bacterium | reverse complement strand
ATCAGCTTTCCTTCAAGGTACCCGATCATGGAGCAATTCCCATCCTCTCTTTTGTCCGGGCGGTATGGAGATGGCAGATAGCCACCGCCAGCGCGTCAGATGCATCCAGAGATTTTATCTGTGAAATATTCAGAAGGCGTTTCGTCATCTTTTCAATTTGATCCTTGCTCGCCCTCCCGTACCCCACGAGGGACTGTTTGACCTCAAGGGGGCTGTATTCGCATAAGGGAAGGCGGGCATTTTCAGCAGCGAGAATTGCCACGCCCCGGGCATGGCTGAGCAGGATGGCACTTCTCACGTTTTTTGCGAAAAATACTTCCTCAATTGCTGCACATTCCGGGGAATAGGAAGAGATGATGGATGTCAATCTCTCGTAAATCTCCCTCAGACGCTGAGGGAAGGAGGTAATTCTGGAAAGGGAAATAGCCCCGCTCGTAACATGGGTTAATTTGTCGCGGCAATCTTCAATAATACCATACCCGGTAACAATACTTCCCGGATCGATTCCCAGCACTCTCATGGAGCCAGCCATGACAGGTCATTTTGCTGCAACCTTCTCTCACCTGCCGATTTTTTCCAATACGTCATCCGGGATATCAAAGTTGGCATAGACTTTTTGGACATCATCAGAGTCTTCAAGCATCTCAACTAACCGTAATGTCTGCTCAGCCTCTTTCCCTTCAATGCGGATGGTGTTCTGGGGGACCATGGTGATTTCAGCGAGTGTATATTTGATGCTGTTCTTATCGAGGGCGTTTTTCACTTTTTCGAAGTTCCTGGGGTCAGTAACCACCTCAAAGGTATCACCCTCATCATTAACATCCTCTGCACCAACGTCCAAGGCTATTTCCATCAAGCGATCTTCATTGACATCTTTCTTTTCCAGGACAATCAACCCCTTTTTCAGGAACATGTAAGCAACACAGCCTGTTTCTCCGATTCGTCCGTTATTCTTGGAAAAAATATGCCTGATGTCTGCAATAGTCCGGTTTTTATTGTCAGTCATAATGTCAACCATCACAGCAACCCCACCGGGAGCATACCCCTCGTACGTGAACTCTTCATAGTGGGTGCCTTCCAGCTCCCCTGCCCCCTTTTTTATTGCCCGCTCAATATTGTCCTTGGGCATGTTCACGCCCTTTGCAGCAGAGATAGCAGTGCGAAGCCGGGGGTTGCCATCAGGATCCCCACCACCAAACCGCGCAGCTACCATGATCTCTTTGATGAGCTTCGTAAACATTTTTCCCCTCTTGGCATCTGCAGCCCCTTTTTTATGCTTGATGGTGCTCCACTTGGAATGACCTGACATTTCTTATTTCCTCCACATGCTTACAGGTTTATGCTTTTAGAAATTTGTCTACCTAATAACACAGATAAAAAAATTTTGCAAAAAAAAAGGCCGTCCTTATAAAGAACGGCCTTAAAAATATTCCCGGCAACGTCTTACTCTCCCACACAGTCACCCATGCAGTACCATCAGCGCTGGAGAGCTTAACATCCGTATTCGGAATGGGAACGTGTGTTTCCTCTCCGCTATAGTCACCGGAAATTCTATAATCCTCATATGACTTTTGCATCAGTAAGCAGCTCAGACACATCTTTAAAGTTTTTATGGTCAAGCCTCACGACTGATTAGTATCAGTAAGCTCAATCCATTACTGGACTTACACCTCTGACCTATCAACCCTGTAGTCTTCAGGGAGTCTTTAGTTCCCGACTTTCGCCGGAAAGGGATATCTAATCTTGAGGTGGGTTTCCCACTTAGATGCTTTCAGCGGTTATCCCTTCCGAACATAGCTACCCAGCCGTGCCACTGGCGTGACAACTGGTACACTAGAAGTTCGTCCATCCCGGTCCTCTCGTACTAAGGACAGATCCTCTCAAATATCCTGCGCCCACCACAGATAGGGACCGAACTGTCTCACGACGTTCTAAACCCAGCTCACGTACCGCTTTAATTGGCGAACAGCCAAACCCTTGGGACCTACTTCAGCCCCAGGATGCGATGAGCCGACATCGAGGTGCCAAACCTCCCCGTCGATGTGGACTCTTGGGGGAGATCAGCCTGTTATCCCCGGCGTACCTTTTATCCGTTGAGCGATGGCCCTTCCATGCAGAACCACCGGATCACTAAGACCTGCTTTCGCACCTGCTTGAGATGTCTCTCTTGCAGTCAAGCTCCCTTATGCCTTTACACTCTGCAGCTGGTTTCCAATCAGCTTGAGGGAACCTTAGCGCGCCTCCGTTACTCTTTGGGAGGCGACCGCCCCAGTCAAACTACCCACCAGACAGTGTCTCCTGCCAGGATTCACTGGACAGGATTAGAACCTCAGAATAATCAGGGTGGTATTTCAAGGTTGACTCCATCCCGACTAGCATCGAGATTTCACAGTCTCCCACCTATCCTACACAAATTAACCCAAAATTCACTGTCAAGCTATAGTAAAGGTGCACGGGGTCTTTCCGTCTTGTGGCGGGTACGCGGCATCTTCACCGCGAATTCAATTTCGCTGAGCCCCTCGTTGAGACAGTGCTGAAGTCGTTACGCCATTCGTGCAGGTCGGAACTTACCCGACAAGGAATTTCGCTACCTTAGGACCGTTATAGTTACGGCCGCCGTTTACTGGGGCTTCGGTTCAAAGCTTTGTCCACCGAAGCGGACTAACCTCTCCCCTTAACCTTCCAGCACCGGGCAGGCGTCAGTCCCTATACGTCGTCTTACGACTTAGCAGAGACCTGTGTTTTTAGTAAACAGTCGCTACAGCCATTTCTCTGCGATCTCGATTCGCTCCAAAAGCAAGTTTTTTTACGATTCGAGACACTCCTTTTCCCGAAGTTACGGAGTCAATTGGCCGAGTTCCTTAACGAGGGATCACTCAAGCGCCTTAGGATTTTCTCCTCACCTACCTGTGTCGGTTTGCGGTACAATCACCAGATTGATTCACTACGAGGTTTT
>JAPLJA010000298.1 GCA_026388815.1 Pseudomonadota bacterium | reverse complement strand
TCCGCAAACTTGTGCTTCTCCAATACCTTCGTGATCGCTGACGTCAACGTCGTCTTCCCATGATCTACATGCCCTATCGTCCCTATGTTTACATGCGGCTTCGTCCTCTCAAACTTCTTCTTCGCCATGTTCCCTCCTCGTGTATTAGTCCATTAGAAGGTGGAGCCCACGACCGGGATCGAACCGGTGAACCTCTTCCTTACCAAGGAAGTGCTCTACCAACTGAGCTACATGGGCATATATATAAAAAAATAAACTCCTGGAGCGGGAAACGGGCTTCGAACCCGCGACCCTCAGCTTGGAAGGCTGATGCTCTACCAACTGAGCTACTCCCGCTCACCTTTAGAGTGCTACTCTTCGCAATATAAATTGGTCACTCTGGTGGAGAGGGGAGGATTCGAACCTCCGAAGGACTTCGCCAACAGATTTACAGTCTGCCCCCTTTGGCCGCTCGGGAACCTCTCCTTCCCAACTCTTCGTTTTAAAAGCCCTTGTAAAACTCTACAAAGTGGAGCTGGCGATGGGATTTGAACCCGCAACCTGCTGATTACAAATCAGCTGCTCTGCCGTTGAGCTACGCCAGCATAATTTTTTATTATTAGCTTATTTTAAAAAATAAATCAATCTATATATTATCTACTAAATTATCTTAAATAAAAGAAAAAAGCAAATGATAAGTTATTATCTCTTACGTTCTTCTTATTAATCTTCTTTTCTTGCGTATTTAAATCTTTTCAATTTTCCTCTAACAAAAAATACATTTAAAGGGCATTCATTACACCTTGGCTCCTTTTTGCATAACTCCTTGCCGAGATAAACTAACAGAGCGTGGTATTCATTAAACATTTGAACGTCAAGATCAAGATTTTCCATAAAAAGATTTTTGATATCTTCATAACTGTCCCGAGTTGAAACCCATTCATGTCGAGAAAATATTCTTCTCGTATAAGCATCCACGACAAAGGTGGGCTTTTCTCCGGCATAAAGTAATATGCTATCAGCAGTCTCTGGCCCAATTCCATCGATAGCGAGAAGTTTCTCCCTTAAAATCAATGTATCTTCCTGAAACATTCTATTCAAATTCCCCCTGTACTCTTTCTGCAAAAAACCTAAAATATTTTTTATCCTTCTTGTTTTGATGTGGTAATAGCCTGAAGGCCTGATCAATTCCGCAAGTTCTTCATCTTTCATCTTATAGAGAACAGCCGGCTTAAGAACATTGTTAGCCTTCAACCTATGAATCGCCTTCTCGACATTCTGCCAGGAAGTATTCTGGGTCAGCACAGCACCAATTATCACTTCAAAGGGAGTCTCTCCTGGCCACCATCCTCTCGGACCAAAGGCCTGTAATAAAGTGTCATAGACCCTTTGCAGAATTTTCTTCCCCACCCGTCCCGGCACACTTTTTCTACCCATTTTCTACCCACGAATTTTAGTTTCGAGGCGTGAAAAACATCAGAAGATTAATTTACAAGAGAGGTATTTTCTTTTTATATGGTGGGCGATGGGAGATTTGAACTCCCGACTTCTACCGTGTGAAGGTAGCACTCTCCCGCTGAGTTAATCGCCCACATTTGGATATCTATATTTAAAACAAGACCTAAAATTTTTCAATAAAAAAATTTTGGCAATCTATAAAACACTTTTTGATACATTCCGCGCTATTCTTCTTACTTCTTTCATTACTATTTTCTCGTCAATGGTAGTCAGTTTTCCATCTCTCATCACTACTCTGCCATCAATAATACTCCCTGTCACATCAGATCCATTAACTGCATAAACGAGCTGAGAATAGTGATTATAGAGGGGGGTTAAATGCGGCTTATTCAAATCAATGATGATGAGATCTGCCTTTTTACCAACCTCAATGCTTCCCAGATCGTTTTCGAGACCTAAAACTTTCGCGCCATTAATCGTTGCCATTTTTACCACACTGATTGCATTCATGGCGGTAGGGTCTTCTCGATAAACCTTGTGCAGTTTGGCAGCAGTATCCATTTCCTGAAACATGTCTAGATTATTGTTGCTGGCACACCCATCTGTTCCCAAACCAACTACTACACCCTTGGCGAGTAACTCTGGAACAGGTGCAACACCTGAGGCCAATTTCATATTACTCTCCGGGCAATGAACAACTTTCACTCCATATCTCTTCAGGAGCTCCATCTCATCTTCGGTAACCTTCACACAGTGATCAGCAATTAATCTCTCACTGAGAACACCCAGATGATCCAAGTAAAAAACAGGGGTTAGGCCGTGCTTCTCTTTTACCAGTTTAACCTCGCTTTCGGTCTCAGACAGATGAATAATCAACGGGATGCTATACACATCAGACAATTCCTTACATCTCTTGATCAATCCAGGAGAACAGGTATACGTTGCATGAGGTTCTACTGCTGGGATTATGAGTGGATCATTCTTCCACATTTCAGCTAAATCTGCTGTATACTGTAACCCTTCATCAATACTCTTAACATTGGGTGAAGGGAAATCGTACAATACTTCACCTACTACTGCTCTCATTCCAGCTTTCTTTGCTGCCTGCGCTACTTCCTTCTCAAATATGTACATATCACAAAACGTGGTAGTCCCAGATCGTATCATCTCAGCACACGCTAACAAGGTGCCAAGATAAACCAGTTCTTCATTTACATTTTTTCTTTCAGCAGGAAAGATGTATTTTTCTAACCATTCCATCAATGGGAGATCATCGGCCAGTCCCCGAAAAAAAACCATCGCTGCATGGGTATGGGCGTTAATCAGGCCAGGCATGACCAACGAACTGCTCAGATCCCAAGCCTCCTTTGGCTGAAGCTGATCATGATACCTCTGCCCAATTGCAACAATCCTTCCCCCAGTGATAGCTATGAATCCATTCTCAATGATCTGATCGCTCACAAGGGTAAGAACGGTTCCATTATAAAGGAGCAAGTCAACTTCCACCTTTTTCATACACGAGACCCTTTAACTGTCCAGTTTTTCAATTACTCCCTGCACTATCTTCACTAATCGAGGTGTAGCCTTCTCTACGGTCCTTACTACTTCTTCAATAGAGAATGGCTTTAGTTCCTCTGGTATGTTCAGATTGGAAATTACCGATAGTCCGAGCACCTTAATCCTGCAGTGTGCTGCAGCTATGACTTCCGGTATTGTCGACATACCCACTGCATCTGCTCCTATCATTCTTAAGAATTTCGTCTCGGCAGCGGTCTCGAGACTTGGTCCCAAAATACCTACATAAATCCCCTTTTTTATCACCACATTCTCGGCTAATGATACTTCTACTGCCATTCGTATAAGTTCCTGCGAATACGGTTCAGACATATCAGGGAACCGTACTCCCATGCTTTCCATATTCTTGCCGGTTAAAGGATTAAAACCCATAAGGTTAAGATGGTCTGTTATGATCATAATATCCCCAGCAACAAAGCCAGGATTAAGGCCACCAGCTGCATTTGCAATTATGAGATATTGAACACCACAATTCTTCATGACCCATACTGGAAAGGCAACCTCTTGAGGAGAATAGCCTTCGTAGCAATGAATTCTACCCTGCATTACCATTACCGCTTTACCTTTGAGCAGCCCGACAACGAAATTACCAGCATGGAATTGTACTGTAGGCTGAGGGAAATGTGGAATTTCGCTATATGGAATATTACACTCCATCTCAAGAGCGGAAATTAATTCATTGAGACCGGTACCCAGGATGATCCCTATCTTCGGCCTCAATGTGGTCTTACGCATGAGGTAATCTGAAGCGTCCTGGATTTTTCTCTCAAGTGATTCCATATGAGGAAAGTGGGTAATAAAAGTTATTATTTAGTTATTATTTAATTAGACTAATTGAGATCTCCTGTCAATAAAAATGGAGCATATTTTTCGTTTGTCAATAAAAAAATGATATGTTACTTATTAACTTTATCATATGATGAGTCGGGTTTCTTAACCTAGGTGTAACGCACTGGAGGAATAAAAAGAGATGGATTATCGCACCACACTCAATCTCCCAAAGACCGATTTCCCTATGAAGGCCAATCTTGCTCAAAGAGAACCAACCATTTTAAAAAAGTGGGAAGAACTTAAGATCTACGAAAAAATTAAAGAGGCACGGATGGGAGAAAATAAATTTATTCTTCACGATGGCCCTCCTTATGCGAATGGACATATTCATATTGGAACAGCTTTGAATAAAATATTGAAAGATTTAGTAATAAAGGCCAAAACCATGGTGGGCTTTTCTTCTGAGTTCATTCCAGGTTGGGATTGCCATGGATTACCTATTGAACACCAGATCGACAAAGAATTAGGCGGTAAAAAATATTCCATGCCTCAGTCGGACATCAGAAAACTATGCCGTGAGTATGCCACCAAGTACATCGATATTCAGAGAGAAGAGTTTAAACGATTAGGTGTTTTTGGAAATTGGGAAAGTCCATATCTTACAATGAATGATGGGTATGTAGCTACGATTGTAAGGGAACTGGGCAGGTTTATTGCTCAGGGCAGTATTTATAAAGGGAAAAAACCTGTCCAGTGGTGCGCTTCCTGCCAGACTGCTCTCGCTGAGGCAGAGGTCGAATATCAATCCCACCGTTCACCCTCAATTTATGTGAAATTTCCTGTAATCTCCGACCTCAGTTCATTATTCCCTTCATTGGCAAATGAGAAGATATCAATGGTGATCTGGACTACCACACCGTGGACTATTCCTGCCAATTTAGCGATTGCACTTCATCCTGATTTTACTTATGTGGCGGTGAAGGTACCAGGTGAAACCTACATCTTGGCTGAGGGGCTCTTAGAACAGACCATGAAAAAGATAGGGAAAGATACCTTCATGGTATTAGAAAAATTTTCTGCCCGTCAGATAGAAGGTCTTAAATGCAAACATCCCTTCATTGATCGGGAGAGCCTGATTATTCTCGGCCAGCATGTTACGTTGGAGGCAGGTACTGGTTGTGTCCATACTGCACCCGGCCATGGACAGGAAGATTATGAAATCGGACAAAAGTACGGCCTGGAGATCTACGCACCGGTGAACGATCAGGGGAAATTCACTCAGGACGTGAATTTTTTTGCAGGAGAGTTTGTATTTGACGCCAATGATAAAGTAAATAAAAAGTTGAAAGAAGTGGGGGCTCTCCTTATGGAAGAGCAGATTGAACACTCCTACCCACACTGCTGGAGATGTAAAAATCCTATCGTTTTCAGGGCTACTGAACAATGGTTTATCTCCATGGATAGCAATAGACTGCGAGAGAACGCCTTAGAACATATCGATCAGGTTCAATGGATACCTCCCTGGGGTAAAGAGAGGATCTATGGAATGGTTAAAAGTCGTCCTGATTGGTGCATATCCCGCCAGAGAAGTTGGGGTGTACCCATAACTATTTTCTACTGTTCAGACTGTGGAAAATACCTCGAAAACCAGACTATTATCAATTATATATCCGATCGCTTTGAAAAAGAAGGAGCAGACATCTGGTTTCAGGAGGATGCTCACAGTCTCCTCCCCCCACATACCTCTTGTCCCGCCTGTGGTAATAAGGAATTTAAAAAAGAAACGGATATTTTAGATGTCTGGTTTGACTCAGGGGTAAGTTATGCGGCAGTTTTAGAAAAAAATCAGAATTTGAAGATGCCTGCAGACATGTATCTTGAAGGAAGCGACCAGCATAGAGGCTGGTTCCACAGTTCACTCTTAACCTCAGTGGGTACGAGGGGAATGGCGCCTTATAAGTCAGTTTTAACCCATGGCTTTGTTGTGGACGGCACGGGGAAAAAGATGTCCAAATCCTTGGGTAATGTCATCTCACCGGATACGATTATTGAAAAATATGGGGCAGAGATATTACGACTCTGGGTAGCCTCTGAGGATTACCGACAGGATATCAGGATCTCTGATGAGATTGTAAAAAGATTATCAGAATCATACCGTAAGATTCGGAATACCTGCAGATTTCTCCTGGGAAACCTCTACGATTTTAATCCTAAAACGGAGCGCGTTCAATTATCTGAACTTTTAGAGATAGATCGCTTTGCCTTGCATCAGCTATTCATCCTGATTCAGAGGGTAAAGGAAGCATATGTACGCTACGAATTCCATGTCGTATATCATACCATCTACAATTTCTGCGTTACTGAGTTGAGCGCAACGTATCTCGACATCCTCAAAGACCGTCTCTACTGTTCACCGTCTAACACGTCCATGAGAAGGGCCGCTCAAACTGTATTGTACGAAATAGTAATATCATTAACAAAACTTATGGCACCCATCCTGTCCTTTACGGCCGAAGAGATATGGTGGGCTATTCCCAATCGTGATGAATGCCAAGAGAGCGTGCACCTCACTACATTTCCTTCTCCACCAGAGGAATACCGAAACGACAAGCTGGCCCATCGATGGAAAATACTCCTGAAGGTCAGGGAAAAGGCACTCAAATTCCTGGAAATGGCAAGAGCAGATAAGATGATCGGGAATTCCCTTGAAGCAAAGGTAACCATTAAATCACCGGAAGCGCTTTTACGGTTTCTCCAAACGTATCCTCTGTCTGACCTTGAGGACCTCATGATCGTTTCCCAGATCGAACTTCTCCCTCTCGATGGTGATCAGGACCTACCACTGGAAAGTGCAGGGGAAAAGATTGAGGTAATCATCAGTAATGCCGCTGGTAATAAGTGCGAGCGATGCTGGAAATTTAGCAAAACTGTAGGGGAAAAGAGAGCAGCAAATACCATTTGTCGACGTTGTGCAGAGGTGGTAAAGAACTTTTGAAGAATCGATATGCTCTATCCTTGCTTATAGCAGGCATTGTCTTCACGCTGGATCAGATATCCAAATCCCTTGTAAGAGAACTGCTACCACTTAATCATTCAATAGTTGTAGTACAAGGTTTCCTGAATCTTGTTCACATTCAGAATCCCGGGATGATCTTCGGTATTTTTTCTCAATCCACATATACATTGAAGTCCTATCTGCTCATCATCGTCTCCCTT
>JAPLJA010000049.1 GCA_026388815.1 Pseudomonadota bacterium | reverse complement strand
CAACCAGATATACCCGGAACCCGCTGTTGGCCAAGTCCAGAGATGCCTGGATCCCCCCGATTCCTCCTCCCACAACCATCACTGCCCCAACCGGAGGGCTACTCTCTTTTAGACCTTCTCCATCCACATCGGTACCTTTCAAGACAAATTCGAAATCCGAATATCTAAATCCGAAACATTAATAGCGTTCAGCTTGCGCAGGCGCAATCCGCAATCATATAAGCTTTCTCTCTCTCAGCAGTGGCCTCGGATCCACCAGGTGGCGGCGGAACCATTTGCCTGCTTCTTTAAGTCCGAAGGCCAGTCCCATCAGTTCCGTAAAATAGAAAATGGGGAGATCATAGTTGATTCCAACCGTGGCCCCTATCTCCTCTTCTCTGGTATCCAGATTGCTCTGGCATAGGGGGCAAGCCGTAACAATGCAATCAGCCTCTGCCTCTCTGGCCATGTCCAGCAATCGACCGGTCAGCCGGCGGAAGATATCAACGTTGGTCAGCACCAAACTTCCCCCGCAGCATTCCGTCTTGTAAGGCCAGAAGAGACTCTCTCCACCAAGCTGAGCAATGAGCTTGTCCAGTGCCTGAGGATCTTCCCAATGGACGGCATCCGTTATCCGGGGAGGCCGAACGATCAGGCATCCATAGTAGCTGACCACTTTTAAATTCTTCAGGGCTCGCTTCACCTGTTTCTCAATCCTCTCTGAGAATTCTTTCTGGGTGAGAAATTCCAGAAGGTGGAGTACCGCAATGTTCCCCTGCAGGGGGATGCCCACATCCATTCTTGCGACCCCGGTGATGGCCTTTTCAGCTGCCTTGAGACGATTGAAGCAGGCGGCGCAGGGGGTAACTAGATTGTGCCCGATCCTTTCCGCCTGAAACAGATTCCGGGCCGGAAGCGCAACGGAGAGAAACTCATTGCTCGTGTGCGCGGAGCTTGCCCCACAACAGCTCCAGCCTGGTATCTCTTCCATCTCGATACCGAGAGTTTCACAGACCGCCTCGATTGATTCCCCGTATTCCCTGGCAGTCCCTTCGAGGGAACAGCCAGGAAAGAAAGAAACTTTCATGCCCTCTTCCCCTTTTCCGCCCGTGCAAATATCTTCCGCACCTCTTTCACACCCTCACAACGAGAGGGGAGAACCTTCAATTTCCCCCGGAGGAACATCTTCAGTCCCAGCTTTACATCATTCTTCCACTCCCCGGTTTTCAGTTTTTCTCTCGCATCCCCGCTCTTCAGGAAATAGGTGCGAAGCATACTCAATTCATGAATCCGGCCCGATCTCTTAATGGCGTTGAGAAACACGGCATGAAAGAGGGGAACCCTGGGCTCATGAGGCTTCTTTCCGCTTTCTCTCTGCATTTGTCTGAGGACATCCATGAGCTTGGCGATATCAATCTCATTGGGACAACGGGTCGTGCAGGTTTCACAGGAGGCGCAGATCCAGATCGTGCGGGAAGAGAGAACCTTTTCCTTCTTAAAAAACAGGACTGACCTGATAACCTGGTGAGGAAGGAGGTCCATAGCAAAGGCGACGGGACACCCGGCAGAACACTTAGAGCATTGATAGCAGGCGAAGATCTCCTCTCCTGCCCTTTCAACGACTGCCTCTCGAAACTTCCTGTCTCCTTTGAAAGAAACGGATTCCATCTCTAATCTATCAACCTTTTTCCCACCATTACACTTCAGCTCGCAGAGGCTTTTGAGGCCTTTGATCATATCCGCTGCAATGGCATTTCCTTCCTTCTTCTTGTCAGGGGCATTACCCAGCCGCTCAATAACTTCCTCGGGGATGGTGATCCCCTCCATATGACGGGACATGAAACGGGCCATCCCCGCCGATTTAAGTATAGTAACCTGGGGGAAAATCGGGACCTTAAAAGGGGCAACTCTCTTCAGGAAGCCCTCGAAATGTTTCAGGTCGTACATGGTGGGGGTGAAGAAGTAATTCGCCCCTGCCCGGATCTTTTTCTCCATCTCCTGGATTTCCAGCTCAAGGGCACCTCCTGACAATCCCGCATTCACTTCTGATCCCACACAGAGTTGAGGAATTCCTGCGAGGTCGTTGCCTGCCAGGTCACCCCCTTTCTGCAATTTTTTAATCATGCCCAGGAGAGAAACGATGTTCAGGTCATTGACCGGTTTGGCCTCGATATGGTCACCGCCTTTGATCTCATCTCCTGCACTGACAAACAGATTTTTAACGCCCAGGATAGATGCGCTCAGGATGTCAGCCTGAAGCGCCAGCCGGTTCCTGTCCCGGCAATTTACTTCCATGATGGTTTCTATCCCTCTCTGCTGGAGGAAAGAGGAAGCCCCGAGCGATCCCATCCTCATAATGGCTCCCCTCATCTCCGGCACCAGTACGGACTGGAGCCTTCCCCGGAGGGCATCAGCGTGCCTTAAAAGCTCAGAGGTATCTGTCCCTTTCGGGGGTTCCAACACCCCGATAATCAAAAACTGGTCAGAATCTAAAAGTTCCCGGAAATGCATGTGTCTCCCTCTCTAAGGAAAAATTTTTTCAAGGTCCCTCATGATTTTTCATGGCATTGCGAATTGCAAGAGTCAACTCCTCGGTCCCAAAAGATTTTACATGGTAATAAAAAACCTTCTGGCGAAGGACATGAGCTTCCAATTCCGGGGTATTCCGGGCTGCTGTAATAATAATAGGCAGGGAAGGGTCGAGTCCCTTGATGATGGGAACCGCATCATCCCAGGCCATATCGTGCACGTCCACATCCAGAATCAAGACGGATACATGCTCCTGCTGGATATTCCTTATGGCCTCTGATAATCGCTTAACCGTCTTGGTAAGGAATCTCTCTTTACGAAAAAAGGGGTACAACCGTTTTGTCAGTTGCTCATCGGGCTCCACGATAAGGATCTTTTCCACCTTTCCATGAGACTGGGTTTGTTCCTGACGAAGTTCCTGTTCTTTATCCATGTGAATGAAGGGATTGGACTATGTTTCTGTACATTTTCTATGAGATTCAAAGAATATACCAACTGGTGAGATAAAAATTCTAAAATAAGGTGCTGAAAGGGAATGTGAGTAAAATCAAATTATTGGGGAGCAAGGCAATGTGAAGGAAAGGGAAAGAAATCGCAAATGGATAAACTGGTGGGTGGGGGAAATATCCCCAATGCAAAAGGGATTATGAGTTACAGTTGTTCGTTAAGTCACTAATTTAAAAAGCTTTTATTTCATCTGGTTGGAAAATACCCCTTATGGGTAATTTTTCCCCAAGAGTTACTTATCTAAGTCATGTTTTTTTATCTTCTGGTATAAAGTCTTCCGATCAATTTCCAACAAATGAGCGGCTTTCCCCCTATGACCTTTGGTTTCTGTCAACACCCTCTTAATATGCTGCTTTTCCATCTCTTCCAGAGAACAAATTCCGGGGTTGATGCTCAGGGTCCTTCCCCGTGTGGATTGGACAATCCAGGGAAAGCATTGCGGAAAAAGGGTATCCCCATCTTCTAAAACCAGTGCCCGCTCCACAGTATTCTCCAGTTCCCGGACATTTCCCGGCCAGTCGTAGTCCATGAGCATCTTCATTGCCTCTTGGTCTACCTTGGTCACGGGTATCTTCCTCTTCCTGTTATATTTTTTCAAAAAATGGTTTACCAGAAGAGGGATATCTTCCTTGCGCTCTTTTAAAAGAGGGAGGTGGATAGGAAAAACATTCAGCCGGTAATAAAGGTCCTCCCGAAAGGTTTTTCTGGCAATGGCCTGCTGAAGGTCCTGATTGGTGGCGGCAATAATCCGCACATCAATCTTGATAGCCCTTTCACTTCCCACCGGCTTTATCTCTTTTTCCTGGATTACCCTCAGTAGCTTCGACTGGGTATCAAGGCTTAAGTTTCCGATCTCATCGAAAAAAAAGGTCCCTCCATTTGCCAATTCAAAGCTGCCGTACTTGGTATGGATTGCCCCGGTAAACGATCCCTTTACATGGCCAAAAAGTTCGCTTTCCAGCAGCGTCTCCACCAGGGCTGAACAATCTACCGCTACAAATTCCCTGTTTTCCCTGAGACTGTAATTATGAATGGCTCTGGCTATGAGTTCCTTGCCTGTGCCGCTTTCTCCCGTGATCAATACGGTACTATCGGTAGGTGCAATCCTCCGTACCAGTTCATACACATTCCTCATCTCTTCGCTCTGTCCGACGATGACGTCTGCCTCGTTTTTTGCTCTCAATTGCATCCTGAGGTGCTGGTTTTCAATAATCAAGCTCTGCCTCTCCAGGGCCCGGCTCACAGCTATCCGCAGAACATCCGGAGTAAAAGGCTTGGTGATGTAATCATACGCCCCTAACTTGACCGCTTTTACTGCGGTCTCGATAGACGGGTAACCGGTCATGATGAGGACCGTCAATCCCGGATCCTTTTCTTTGAGCCGCTGAAGCGTCTCAATCCCTCCCATACCGGGCATCTTTAAATCGAGGAGAACGAGATCGAACGATTCACGGTCAAATCTTTCTATCGCCTCCTCCCCTGAATATACGGCAGACACGTGGTAACCTTCTTTTAAGAAGACCCGGGCGCAGCTCTCCTGCATTACTTTTTCATCGTCGACGATGAGGATGCGAACGCTCTCTTCAGCTTCCTGTTTCATGGATTTCTCGTTGTCTTATTGAGATACGGGGAGAAAAATGGTAAACGTGGCCCCTTCCCCCGCCTCGCTCTTCACCTGGATATTGCCATGATGGCTCTGGATAATGCCGTAGGAAGTGCTTAAGCCCAGACCTGTCCCTTTGCCCACCTCCTTGGTGGTAAAGAAGGGGTCGAAAATCTTTGATTGAATTGCAGGATCTATCCCGATCCCCGTATCCTGAAAGGTGATAAAAATCGAAGAGGGATCAGAGTTTATGCCTGTCGTAATGGTTAGTGAACCCCCTCCCTCTGACATAGCCTCAGCAGCATTGACCATCATATTCATGAATACCTGTTTTAACTGATTCGGGTTGCCCTGAATGATGGGGAGAGGGGATGCAAGGTGCTTTACAATCTTGATGTTGTGGAACAGGGCCTGGTTCTCCAGGAAAAACAACCCATCATTTATCGCCTGATTTATGTCCAACTGCTCAAACTGTGATTCGGTTTGCCTGCCGAACTCCAAGAGGCTCCTGACGATCTCTCTGCATCGGATCGCTTCCTCCACGATTCTCTTGAGGTCTTCAACCCGGGGGTCATTATTGGCCTCAAATTCTTCCCTGAGAAGGTTGGCATAGATGAGGATTCCGCCAAGCGGATTATTAATTTCATGGGCAACGCCTGCCGCCAGGCTTCCCAGAGAGGCCATTTTTTCTGCCTGAAGGAGACGCATTTCCTTGTTGTGTAATTCATCCTCTATCTTTATTTTCTCCCGCAGATCGGTGAATATGCCTAAAGAAGCAACCTCCTTATCCCCCTCATACACAATCGAGGCGGAGAGCTCAACCGGTATCTCCTCCCCATGTATGTCCCGGAGCGTGATCTCTAAACTTTCCAGCTTTCCCGGCCCCCCGAAATCCTCACTCCTCAGCTTTTTCATGGCATCCTTGGCGACTTCCAGGGGATAGAAACGGGTGATATTAAATTTTCCAATCGCCTCTTCCGCGCTATAGCCCGTCAATTTCTCTGCCGCCTTATTGAAAAAGATCACCGTTCCCTTCGTGTCCGCCGCTACGATACAGTTGGCTGAACTTTCGAGCAGGTTGGTAAGAAAACTCCGTTCCTTCCGGAGGCTTTGCTCCATGAGGATCCGCTCAGAAATATCTATGTTCAGCCCCTGGTAACCGATCACCTCGCCTTTTTCGTTCTTCATCACACGGGAGGTGAGGAGCATGGGGATCTTCTCACCGGTCTTTTTTTTGAACTCAACCTCGTAATTCTTTACATACCCGTCTCTCTCCATAATCTTCTGGAACGTTTTTCTATCCTCAGGGTTTGTATATAAGTTCTTGGCAATATCTATCTTGAGAAATTCTTCTTTACTCTCGTAGCTCAGAATCTTCAGGATCGCAGGGTTGCAGTCGATAAACTTCCCTTCTTTGGTGGTGATCGTAATTCCCTGGTCTACCTGGTCAAAGAGATCCTGGTATTTCCTTTCTGATTCACGCAACTGTCCTATTAATCTCTTCTGATCCGAGATGTCTCTCAGGTAGATAAAATACTTTTTCTCTCCCGATTGCATCGTGTAGTCAGCAAACCCCATTTCCGTAATCATCGGGGTGGAAGCGGCGGTAATAATCTCCACTTCATAGGAGAGGTGAGGGATGCATTTATAATTCATTTGCCAGGCGCGGTGGAAGACTGTCCTCCCTTTCTCATCTAAAAGGGAGGTAAAGTTTTTCCCCAGTAACTCGTCAACCTTATATCCGGTAATCCAGGCAGCCATTCCATTGGCAAACTCAATCCGGTAGAACTCATCGAGAATCAGGATTCCGAAGAATCCCTTTCCAGCAATGGCCTGAAACATGCTGGCAATCTCTAAGGATTGCAGCTCCGATGATTCTTTTGGTTTTGGCTGGTTAGACATACCCGTCTCCTGTTGCGGGCCGATACGCGCATGTGCTAGCAAGAGCGGGGAATAAGAATTAATTTCCCCGCGTGAGAATGGACAGCCCCATTGATTCATCATAAACAAATCCGGGGGAAAATTCAAATTGATTGGTCAGTTGGGGAGGTGAGAATTCTTGAGGGAAAATAGGGATATCTGTTCCTATAAACCAATTGCAACATTCAGGCCTTCCTTACGTGCAGCCTGATTCAGGGCACTATCAAAACATGCAAACATGAGAGGGGGGGCTTCTGAATGGAGAAAAACAAGGGCTGAGGCAAGATGGATAGCGTCAAAACCTCTCAGCGGGTGTCTCTTTAAAATGTTTTCAATTGATTTATCCAAATCTCGGTTCAGGGGGACAAGGACCAGTTGTCCATAATCCTCCTTAAACTCCTCAACCGTTATCTTGTGTTCTTTGGTAGAAAGCACTCCCTCTCTGAATTTCCGATTGAAGGTGGCTATCGTCTCGGCAAAAGCTACTACCGACGTGGCTACAGCAGAAGCCCTTTCCCAGAGTTTGCTGATACCCTCTGAACCTGCTTCCTCAACGTACCTCTTAATCAGAGCAGAGGTATCACAGTAGAGGATCATCTTCTTCCTTCAATTACAGCATCGGAGAAGGGCGTGCCAGACACCTTCTTTCTGAATTTAGGAGGGGCCGGAGACTTATAGGATGCAGGCAGCATCACTTTGCCTCCCTTTGCCAACTGGAGCAGCAGAGAGTGGATCCCTTTTTCTTCTTCCAGTAATGGAACCGGGGTGATTCGGGCGATTGCCTTCCCCCTCTCGGAAACAACAATCTCTGAACCGGCCTTTACGCTCTTCAGGTATCGGCTCAAATGTGTCTTTAAATCTCTTATCCCTACAGCCTTCGTCGTCATGTAACTACATTATAAAAGATGAGACTACATTGTCAAGAGAAATCTAATCTGTTTTTCTGCCTCGAGGCTTCGAACAGCAAAGGTGTGTTGGAGGTGCTTTCAGCGGCTGGTTAAACCAAGATAATTGGGGAAGTGTCCCTCGGTCATCCCCTCGGTCATCCAAAGAGGGTAAGAAGAAATATCTTATTACGGTTGCCTGACCCCACTCCTTGAAAGTCGCAAGGACCATTGCTGACCTGGAAGGGTCAGAAGCTATCCTTACTCCTCATATCTCCGAGGCCATCCAGTACCGGAGCATAGATAGGAGGCTGATGTAGGGCGATCTTATAATTCAAGACCCTTTTCCCTACACCTTTCTCGCTGCTTTCGTCTTGATTTTGCCTTTTTCGAATAGTTTGCTCAGCGGTGGTCTGCTTGAATAACGCTGCTGCCGGGGAATCTCTTTCACCTTCTACTTATCCAGCACAGGTCAGAACTGATAAATCAAGACCCTATTTTTCTGCGTAACCGATGAAAAAAGGTCTGAAGGAAAGACGACATAACTGAAATCAATTAGTTGCCAGGAGGCAATCCTGGAGATGAAGGGAAATCTCCGTTTTCCCCTTGACATTTCTTATCATGGATATCCCTCGTTCTCGTTTTCTCGTGAGCGGAGATAAGCATCTGTTGAAGGTATCCCAGTTCAGGGGGATAAAAGTTCAAAGGCCGCGGGAATTTATTGGGGAATATCAATCAACTTTATCCCACGTTCCTTAAGTATTTGTTTTACTGCTTCAAATGCCTCTCTGGAATACAGAGTGGTGTTGTTTTCCTCATATATTTTAATTAACTCTTCAGTATCCTTTAATTCCATATTTACACGGATTTGCGTAATTAATTGGGGATTCATTTTTATTTCTTTTTCTTTTTCTTTTTCTTTTATTTCCTTTTTTGATTTTTCCTCTTTTGTGGAAGTAAAATTTATTATCTCACCACATGATGGGCATGTAAATTTCTGCGCATTGCTCATGATGTCAGTATAAACCGCGTGGCAGTATGTGCATTCTACATTCTGTGTTGTTTGATGTTTCATTGACGATAGTACCGAAATGCCATCAATCAACTCGCCAAATCCACTAAAAACAATTTTAATTGTGGGTATAGTAATAAATAATGTGAACAGGAATCTAAGGCCCTGAGAGGAGAATATAATGGGGCCCAAGTCGCGAATTAAAAAAAACAATGCCAATGGGCAGCAGATGACCTTACCGAAACCAGACATAACTTTTCGCCGTGCGTCGCTGATGGTATTCTGACGAGTAGGCACATCCTTAGAAGGGCTGCCTTTCTTGCCTCCGTGTTTTAGCGCAGCCCAATCTTCCGGGGTCTGAGGCTTCCAACCGATTTGCCGCAAGACTGCGGCAACGGGTTCATGTATCCAATTCTTGTCTTTTTCTTTTGCATCCTTCAATATGGGAACAAGTACATCAATTGCTGCTGTTCCTACATGTACTAGTCTTTCCCACTCCCTCGCACCCATGTACAAGCGTGCGGCGTCAAGATCATCAGAAGGGTGGTACCCCAACTTAATAAGCTCCTTAGCAACGATCGAGGCCTCAAGAGATGTTAATTCAACACACTGAAAGAAAGCTTTGATTGGTTCAATAGCTCGTGGGTCGCCTATTTCTCCAAGAGCTTTTATCGCTTGGGACGCAACAAATTTATCTTTGTCAGCGAGCACTTGTAACAAAGATTCGACCGCCTCCTGAGCTTTCAACTTGCCTAGCGATTCAACCGTAGCGAATAATAATCCACGGTTTTCGTGTTTACTTTTAAGATAATGATCAAGTATTTTGATTAAGGGCTGAACCGCATCAGGATCCTGTAATTCGCCGAGAGATTCCGCGGCTGCCTTGTTGAGATTGTCGTCCGAATCCGTAAGAAGTTCAATTAGTAGTGGAGTAGCCCTTCGATCGCCCTGTTTCCCAAGAGACCCGGCCGCCGCATTTCGGAGCTTCTGGTTCCGATTATTAAGTAAAGTAATTAGTACAGGTACGGATTCAGGAACTTTGAAGTGTTTAAGTAAAGTAATTGCGTCTATACGAAAGGTGTCTTCTACAAAAAATCCCTTCTTCTGTGAAGCTTCCAGAAGGGCGTGTCCAAGACGAGGGTCATTCTTGAAGGATAGGATTTGTCGGTATGCCTCATTTCGTCCATCCGATTTCTTGAGATCTTTTATTAATTGAGAGATTTGGTTTTCGCTAAGAGTTCCACCACTCAACGTTTGCTCTCCTTCCGAATAGAAATTAGCGGTGAATTAGCGGTGCCTGCTCTTGACATGCGACATTCCTTTTCACCTCACCAACACCGAATGTCCCCGTGGAATTTATTCCCTTATTTAGTGCATTCTTCGGGAAAAGTAAAGGGCAAAAGAAGGCAGGGAAAAAGAGGCTATTGTTCGTTGGGAAATTTCACCTAAAAATTGCGCCGCTATTGCGGGAGACTTATCCGAAGACGGGCCAAAAGTTGGGGTTCGTCTTCGGATACAGACTTATCGTCGGAACGACCGTAAACCCTTGGGGACCGTCTTCGGAGAGGTTTTATGGTGGGACAGGGCCGTTCAGATGAACGACCCTGATTAGAAGCCAATCAACCTATCGTAGTAACGCGCTAAACGTGTTATAACCCGTGCGCAGGATCCGGGGTCAATTCTTTCATATTGACGGATTTATTCCCATACTTATACTCCTTTCCTGTGTCCATAACAAAACCTCCTCCTGTGCAGGGAAATATCACAACCACTTAAATTCTCAAGTATTGCCGGAAAAAGCAGTCAATAGATCAGGGGCAAAGAGAAGGTGAGGGACAGCACCCATTATTGAATCAGTTTAAATCCAAAGACAGCCACCCTATTCCTTTCTCCCCCGATGACTATTTATGCCACTTTACACCGGCTCAGTGCCTTCGCTCAGAATTTTGATGCACTGATCGTAACTGAATAGGCGGCTTCTCCGCGCCTATTATTTTAAATTTCCCTCTTACACAAAAGAAACCATAAAATCAAAAATGTCCTGTATTGCCTGAAAGTCTTTTTTATTCTGCGTATAAAGAACAGCCCCCATGCTTCGGGCAGAGGCTGCGATTAAGCAATCATCCGTGATTGCAGCACATTTCTTTATGTCATATCCCTTTTCACTTTGGAGTTTTGCCAGAATCCTGCCTGCTCGTTCATAATCATTGATAGAAGGGGCTACTATCCTATCAACACGTCTGAAGAAATCAGAAAGTTCATTGACAGCTCTCAATGATTTCTTGGTATGTGCGCCTGCCCTAAGTTCCATTAATACTACTGAGGATAGATAGATTATTCCGTCTGAAAGAAAAATATCTTGATATGTGTGGAGATTTGAAAAGCGATCTATAAAAATATTCGTGTCTATAAGCTTTTTAAGCATAGACCTTCTTTATCTTTACACCCTGATGTTTTTCAAAGATATTCTCAAGCTCTATTTTGCCAGTTGCCACATCCAACGCCTTTTTTATAGCCTCTGCGTTATCTTTGACCCTGAAAATCCTTTTGACCTTTTCTATATCTTTTTTGTTTACCTCAAGGTGTTCTATTTTTACCATGCTGGTTGCTTTTGACATTTTCATCACCTCCACTGCACCCATGAAACGTCGTATGATTATTTTTATAGCACAGAAGAGCCAGAAGCTCAATTACAACCTGAGGAGAACCAGGGACGGGGGCACTTATTATGTAAACTCGTTTTCCCGTTCCTTGAGAAGCTGCTTTGCAAGCGAGGGTTGAGACGGTAAAAGACCGCAGGCGGCTTTGATTGGCTTGTCAACGGGAGGGATGAGGCAGAGGATGCCCCCATATTCCACGATTTGCATCTCAGTACCGGGTTCGATATGGTACTTTCTCCTCATCGCAGCAGGGATGACAATCTGCCCTTTTGATAATGTCTTTACGGTAGCCATTATGTTTTAGGTCGTGCTTCTAATGCTAAATACCTGCGGCGCTGATGATTTGCGGTACGACCCCTTCCTTACCGATGGCCATGATGTGGACGCCGTCGCAGACCTTCTCATCCTTGAGCTGCTTGATCATCCTGCCGGCGATTTCAATCCCCTTGTCCAGTCCCTTGCCTTTTGGCGCAGAGGACATCTCGTCGATCAGGTCCTGGGGAACAAAGATCCCCGGCACGTTCGCATTCATGTACTTGGCCATACCGGCTGAGACTAAGAGGACAATCCCGGCCATGATCTTCACGTTGAACTTCCGGGCATACTTCATGAACTCCTTGAATTTGTTCAGATCGTAGATGGCCTGGGTCTGAAAGAACTCAGCGCCGGCCTTCACCTTCTTCTCAAACTTGAGCAGCTGGGGCTCAATCGGGTCAGCCTCTGGCGTTACGATGGCACCAACGCAGAATTCAGCAGGCTTATTCAGCTCATTCCCTCCCAGATCCTTCCCCTGGGCCAGCAGTTTTACCGTCTGGATAAGCTGAACAGAATCGAGATCAAATACCGGCTTGGCATCAATGTGGTCACCCACGGTGATATAGTCGCCGGTCAGGCAGAGTACGTTATGGACGCCGAGGATATGAGCGCTGAGCAGATCGGACTGGAGCGCCAGGCGATTCCGATCCCGGCAGGTCATCTGGAGGATAGACTCTCCTCCCTTTTCTTTAATCAGGTGGGCAACCGCGAGAGATGATATTCTCATTACCGAACTCTGGTTGTCGGTGACGTTGAGGGCATCCACCTTGTCCTTTAAGAGGTCAATGTGGTGGAGCATCTCTTCGATGTTGGTACCCTTGGGCGGGCCGACCTCGGCAGTAATGACAAAATCTCCTGACTGCAGCGCTTCTTTGAATGTCCTTGCCATCATTTTCCCTCTTCTTTTAGATAGGCCTCGTACAACATTCTGCCTGGGGTGGTCTGCAGGCTGTATTTCCGGGGCGGAAAGATTTCCCTGATCTTGTCGAGCTGACCCAACTTCTCGCACTTGCGATAGATCAGAGTCCAGGCGCAGTCTTTCTCCTTATCCACCTCGCACTTTCCCTTGTTCGTTCCGCCGCAGGGCCCGTTGAGCAAACCCTTGGCGCAGATGGTCACCGGGCAGACACCGCCGGTTTCTCCCAGGACACAGGCATTGCAGGCCCGGCACCGTTCCTTCCAGAACCCTTCGCCCTCATTTGAGCCCATGAACTTGGTATTCAAAGCAGGAAATACCGGGATGGTATCATAGTGTTCCGCCATGAACTGGACGCCTACTCCGCAGGCGGTGGAGAGAACGGCATCGTACTCCTTTAGCTTATCCGCGAGCGGCTGGATAAACTCCTTGTCACACTGCCTCTCAACGGTGACCTCTCCGATCTCCACCTCTTTCCCGTCCATCTTGAAGGCCATCCTGAGGAGGATCGCTATGATCCCCACCTCCTTCTCTCCGCCAGCCATGCAGACTGCCACACAGGTGCCGCAGCCGGCAATCAGTATCTTCCGGTAGGGAGCAAGCATCTTCTTGATCTCTTCCATCGGTTTCCTCTCTCCAACTATCATACACAATCTCCCCTGGTGTTAATCACTGCACCCTCTTTGCCCGCAACGGGTTCGGTCCCAGCTCCCGTGCCCGCTTGGTCATTTCATTTGCTGCAGCGGCAAACTTCGGCCCTTCGGATGCGCTCATGTTGAACATCTCCAGCCGCTCCTCCTCCAGACCGATCTCTTTTAAGAGCTTCTTTGCGTACTGGACTTTCTTCTTGGTTCTGAGATTTCCTTCCAGGAAATGACATTCACCTTCGAGTCAGCCCGCAACGAAGACCGCGTCTGCCCCCTTCTCAAAGGCCGTGAGGAGATGGAGGATATCCACCTTTCCCGTGCAGAGGAGCTTGATAATCCGCACGTGGGGCGAATACTCCAGCCGCATGGAACCGGCCAGGTCGGCAGCAGAGTATGCACAGTACTGACAGGCGAAGGCAACAATCTTCGGTTTGTAATCAACCATACTTTTCTCTCTCGTGTAGTTCAGGCAATGAGTGCCTTATCCAATGCATCAAACAATGCCTCGCACTTGGCGATGACCTGACTGTCCTTGTAGTTCTGGAGGTCAATTGCCTTGCGCGGGCAGGCGCTGGCGCAGATCCCGCACCCCTGACAGGAGGCAGGTTCTATCCAGGCCACACCTTCTTCTGTGATCACCGGTACATCAAAGGGACACTCCCTCACGCAGGTGAGGCAGGCTGCGCACCGTTCCTTATCAACCACCGAGATCATCCCGCCAATCAGCAGTTCCTTCTTGGAGAGGATGGTGGCAGCACGGGCTGCTGCACCTCGCGCCTGGGCAATGCTCTCGCCGATCAGCTTGGGCGAGTGGGCAAGGCCGCAGAGGTACATCCCTTCATTGGAAAAGTCGAGAGGCCTCAGCTTCATGTGGGCCTCGAGATAGAAGCCATCAACGGTGAGCGGTACCTTGAGCCTGGTAGCAAGTTCTTCGCTCAAGGGATTGGGCCTGATTCCTGCGCTCAGAACGAGATAGTCAGGATCGAATTCGATCTCCCTGCCGATCACCTCGTCAAAGGCTTTTACTCGTATACGGCCATCCGCTTTCTCAGCAACCGGCCTCCGGTCCAGATCAAAGCGGACAAACATGATTCCTTTCTCCCGCGCCTTCCGGTAGAAGAGCTCGCTGAAGGCATAGGTCCGGATATCCCGGAAGAGGATGGTCACACTGATCTGCGGATCGATCTCCTTGAGCCTGAGGGCATTCTTGATCGCCCCTGAACAGCAGACCCGGCTGCAGAACATGGCACCTTCTTCCCGTGAGCCCACGCACTGAATCATGACTACTTCTTTCACCAAGCCCCTGGTGATATCCCCCTTGTGGAGCTTCTCTTCGAACTCCTTCTGGGTTACTACCCTGCTATCCTGTCCATAGAGGTACTCCTGGGGCTGATACTCCACGCCGCCGGTTGCGATAATCACGGCTCCATGTTCGAGGTCTATGTTCTTCCCGTTCTGAGAGATGGTCGTCTTGTATTTCCCCACGTGCCCGGAAAAACCAACAACCTCAGCCTGTTTGTATATAATGATCTTCTCTTCTCTCTCCACCTGGGCAATGATGGCCTTCAGGCGATCCTCCACCCGTTCGCCGCTCAGGGTAGACTTTATCCTCCGTAAATTGCCACCCAGCTCTGCCTCTTTTTCAACAAGGTATGTTTCAAACCCCTGCTCTGCCAGAGAGAGGGCTGCGGTCATTCCGGAGAGGCCTCCCCCGATTACCAGACCTTTCTGGTTGACCTCGAAGGCCATATCTTTCAATGGTTCAAGTGTCCTCGCCCTGGCAACTGCCATCCTCACCAGATCCTTTGCCTTCTCAGTTGCCTCTTCCGGGAAGCTCGCATGAACCCAGGAACATTGATCCCTGATATTAGCCATTTCAAAGAGGTACTTGTTGAGCCCTCCTTCGCACAGGGTATCCTGGAACAGAGGCTCATGAGTCCTCGGAGTACAGGAGGCCACCACTACCCGGTTCAGCTTGTTCTCATCAATTGCCTTGATGATCTTCTGCTGGGTGTCCGTAGAGCAGGTATAGAGGTTCTCTTCCGCGTGAATCACTTTCGGGAGGGTCTTGGTATATTCAACGACGTCCGGCACTTCCACTACCCGGGCAATGTTCGTGCCGCACCGGCAGACGAAAACACCGATCCGCGGTTCCTCCCCGCCCACTTCCCTCTCGGGAGGATATACCTTTTCCTTGATCAGGGTTCCCCGTTCACCGGAAAGCAGTCCTGCAGACAAAGCTGCG
>JAPLJA010000158.1 GCA_026388815.1 Pseudomonadota bacterium | reverse complement strand
GAAGCTAAGCATGGTAGCTTGTCTTTCAGGTCTTCCTCTCATGGATGCCTCCATTCGTTATTGTTACGGCATCCTATCACAAGAACAGCACAGGCTAAATTTAAAAATGCTCAAATGAAGAGTTTTTCAGCAACCTGCTAGCATAACGGCTCATTTGGATGATATGCCTTTTGATTCCGTGGGTAAGGGTGAACAATGTCGTGTCCAAATGAAGCTAGCTATCGAAGCCGCTTGTGATTCAGGTGTACTGCTTATTGAGGAACCAGAGAATCATCTGTCACACTCAAATATGTCTCGGTTGATAGAGGATATCTCGCAAAGATGTGCTGACAGGCAAATCGTTCTCACCACGCATAGCAGTTTTGTTCTTAATAAGCTTGGCATAGATAATGTGAAATTGCTTTCCTCAAAAAGTGACACGATGACCTTGGATGATTTGTCGCAAGATACCAAAGACTACTTCATGAAACTTCCAGGGTACAACACGCTAAGACTAATTCTGTCAGCTAAGACCATTCTCGTGGAGGGCCCCTCCGATGAGCTAATTGTCCAGAAGGCTTATAAGCAACAGCACGGGAAACTTCCACTGGAAGACGGTGTTGATGTGATTTCGGTCGGTTCTCTTGCATTCAAGAGATTCCTCGAAATCGGGAAACAGCTAAAACTAGATATCCGTGTCGTTACGGACAATGACAGGGACGTTGCAGCACTAAAGAGAAAATACAAGGATTATTTGAATGGAAAATCAGAGAATATAGAGATCTGCTACGACACCGATGAAAAGTACCCAACATTGGAGTCTCAGTTGTTGAAAGTGAACTCAATAGGTATCCTGAATGAAGTGCTGGGTACGTCTTTTGGAAACAAAGAAGAACTTTTTGATTATATGATAAAGAACAAAACAGACTCCGCTCTTAAGATTTTCAATTCTGACAAGAAAATGAAGTTTCCGCACTATATATGTGATGCAATCAGAGAGTAACAAACTGATCATAGCATCTGCCGGCTCTGGCAAGACTACGTATTTAGTCGAAGAAGCGCTGTCACATTCAGACAGAAAAACCGCCATACTCACGTATACCAATAACAACATTAATGAGATTAAAAAGAAGTTCTGCGAAAAAAATGGGGGAATTTCAAGAGGTGTGGATGTAGCGACATGGTATACATTCCTGCTACACGAATGCGCAAGACCGTATCAACGGTCAGTGTACTTAAAACGAAGAGTGAAAACGATCCATTATCCTGAGGGACGTTCGGCAAAAGGTACCCCCTATTCAGAGACCGAACGTTACTACTTCAGGCATGGCGACGAGATCTATGCTGACAAGATTTCACGCTTTGTCATCGATTGCGAGGAGAACTCAAACGGTCTTGTGACCAAGAGGCTGGCTAATATCTATGATGAGGTATTAATTGATGAATTTCAGGACTTGTCTGGCTACGATCTTGACCTATTGGAGGTCTTTCTGCGAGCGGGGATTCGCATGGTTATTGTGGGTGATCCCAGGCAATGTACCTACACTACGAACAACTCAGCCAAAAACAGTCAATACCGCTGCATGGGGATTCTTAAGTTGGCTCACAAGTGGGAAAAGGATAATCTGTGCCAGATTGAGAATCTTGCAAGAAGTTATAGATGCAACCAGATCATATGCGATTATGCCGACAGCCTGTGGCCTGGTATGGAGAAAACGGTTTCCCATAACAACAATGCCACTAAGCACGATGGGATTTTCGTGGTATCTACTGGTAACGTACACGATTACGTCAACAGTTTCTCACCTGTTCTTCTTCGGTATGACAGAAGGGCGGAGACTTACGGCTATCACGCGCTGAATTTCGGGAATGCAAAAGGATTGGAGTTTGACAGGGTTCTGATTATTCCACATGGCCCGATAAGAAAATACCTCCAAAGTGGCGATGTGAACGATGTCAAGGGATCCCTGGAGAAGTTCTATGTCGCTGTCACGAGGGCTAAACAGAGTGTTGCTTTCCTGTATGATGGACAATGTGGTAGTCGATATATTAAGTGGTACCCAAGAGGCTGATGAAACGAAATAAAACAATGCTCCCAACAAAAAATTAAAAGGGTTCAGGTCTTGATTTGTCAGTCATGACCTGCTGCTGGAGAGTAGATGATTAAAGGAATCCAGACAGCAACAACGTTATTCAAACGTCATGGATACACCTTGAAACAAATTGCAGATCATTTGCACTTGCACTATATTTCAATCAGCAAGACGGTCGAGGAATTGGAGAAGAGAAACTTATATCCCAAGACCCGACCCCCTTTGCTCACTCGGTGAATACAGTGTTTCGTTTTGAGAGGAGAACTGCCATGCAAAACAGACTGGTACCTATTCTGATCCCGCTTTCGATCGTGCTGGCCGCTGGGATGTATCTGACGAGCTGTGGGCCAAAGGCCGTGGTGGTTGACACGGCCCAGCTCAAAATGTTTAAGGCCTTGCCCGACGCGGTGGAGTCGCAGAAGAACCCCATCACCGAGGCGAAGGTGAATCTGGGCCGCATGCTGTACTATGAACCCAGGTTGTCCAAGAACCATGACGTATCCTGCAACTCCTGCCACGATTTGGCCAAGTACGGAGTAGACGGGCAGCCGGTTTCCGACGGCCACAAGGGCCAGAAGGGCACGCGCAACTCCCCTACGGTGTACAACGCCGCGGGCCACTTCGTGCAGTTCTGGGATGGCCGCGCCCCCGATGTGGAGGAGCAGGCCAAGGGCCCGGTCATGAATCCGGTCGAGATGGCGATGTCCTCTGATAAGGCTGTGGTTGCGGTGCTGAAATCCATGCCCGGGTATGTCGACGCCTTCAAGAAGGCCTTCCCCGCCGATAAGGATCCCGTCACGTTCGAGAACATGGCCCGGGCAATCGGAGTCTTCGAGCGCAGGCTGATGACGCCCTCCCGCTGGGACAAGTTCCTCAACGGAGATCACGCAGCCCTTAGCAACGCGGAGAAAGCCGGCTTTAACAAGTTCATGGAAGTGGGCTGCCAGGCCTGCCACGCGGGGGCCTATTTGGGCGGCGAGGTATACCAGAAACTCGGGGCCGTGAAACCGTACCCAGACACTTCCGACGCCGGACGGCAGGCGGTGACCAAGCAGGAAAGTGACCGGTTCGTCTTCAAAGTACCGTCGCTGCGGAACATCGACAAGACCGGGCCCTACTTCCACATCGGAAAAGTGGTGACTCTGGAGGAAGCGGTCAAGGAGATGGCGGAGTACCAACTGGGCAAGCAACTGAAGGAGGACGAGATCGCCTCCATTGTGACCTTTCTGAAAACGCTCACTGGCGAGATTCCGGCCGAGTACATCAAGCCGCCCGAACTCCCCAAGAGCACGGCGAAGACACCCCAGCCGAGCAGTACCTGACAGCAGAGCGCGCGCAGCCCGCGAAAGATGAGAGTAAGAGGAGCAGGGGTCAGGTCTTGATTTATCAGGAGTAAAAAGGGAAACGGTTCTATTTTCTTTTAAAGGTTTGCAGGGCAGATTACTTTTTGTATATTTTACCCATAATATTGCCGCCGGCGCTCATGATATGGCCCTCTACTGAATCGGACACGCCCGGAAAATCACTCTGCCAGACCATTAAAAAAGTGTT
>JAPLJA010000217.1 GCA_026388815.1 Pseudomonadota bacterium | reverse complement strand
TCGTACATTCCTGAATTAAAAATTCCTACCACCTGAAATCTCTTCGCACGGGGTTGAAGACCCAGGGGTGTAATCATGCCCAGGGGAGAGACCACATTTACCACATCGTGATAGAAGAGCCCGAGGTGACGGGACAGCTCTTTCCCGATGATGATGCCGGAGAGAGATGAGTTTTCGCCTTTCAGATCTTTCAGGCTTCCTTCGACCATGCTGGCGTCAAGGTTCGTCACCGCCCGGGACGTATCAGGATCAATTCCCCGCAATACCACGCCGAATGCGTTCGACTCACTGGTGAGCATAACCTGGCTGTAGATGAACGGAGTAGCCGAAACCACTCCCTTCACCCCCTTGACTGTATCAATTACCTCCCGGTAGTTGTCCATGCTCCTGTCATACCTCATGATCACCATATGAGAATTGGTGCCGAGGATCTTATCCCGCAAATCCTCCTCGAATCCGGTCATCACGCCGAGGACGATGATCAGGGCCATTACCCCGATGGCGACGCCGCAGATAGAGATCACCGTAAAGATGGAGAGGAGGGTTCGATGGCTCTTTGACCTCAAGAACCTGAAGCTCAAGTACCACTCGTACGACATCTCTACCGTTCACTCCGCAAGAGAGGAAAGAGAATTACCTCACGGATAGACGGGGAATCTGTCATAATCATTACCAGTCGGTCAATGCCGATCCCTTCTCCTGCAGCAGGAGGCATGCCGTGCTCCAGCGCCCTGAGGAAGTCCTCATCCATAGTATGAAACAGCCCTTCTTCCTGAACGCTCTTCTGCTCCATCTGCCTGACGAACCTCTCTCTCTGATCCAGGGGGTCGTTGAGCTCAGAGAAGGCGTTGGCGATCTCCCTGCCGGCAATATACAGCTCAAAGCGCTCAGTCACTTCCGGATGATCGTCGCTCCTGCGGGAGAGAGGTGATATCTCAACCGGATAGTCGGTGACGAAAGTAGGCTGGATCAGGTGCGGCTCTGCCACGGCGCAGAATATCTCCTGGAGAATCACACCGTGATTCATCTCTTTTGGCACATCAATGCCCAGCTCCTTTGCACAGGTAAATGAAGATGCTCGATCTTTGATCACATCCGGGTCAACCTTCCCGTATTCTAAGATTGCATCCTTCATGGAAATCCTCTTCCAGGGCGGGGTGAAGTCGAGTTCGTGCTCCTGGTACTGAAACTTTAGCCCTCCCTGAATCTCCTTTGCCACGAAACAGATCATCTCTTCCGTAAGATCCATCAGGTCACGGTAGGTGAAATAAGCGCAGTAGAATTCCAGCATGGTGAATTCAGGGTTGTGCTGCGTAGATATACCTTCGTTCCGGAAATTCCGGTTGATCTCAAAGACCCGTTCCCATCCGCCCACGACCAGCCGTTTCAGGTAGAGCTCCGGTGCAATCCTCAGGTAGAGGTCCATATCCAGCGCATTGTGGTGGGTCTTGAAAGGCTTTGCCAATGCCCCGCCGGGGAGAGGCTGCATCATGGGTGTCTCAACTTCCAGGAAGTCCCTCTCGGAGAGAAAGTCCCTGAGGAGCTTGATAATCTGGACCCTTTTTAAGAAGGTCTCTTTTACCTTCGGGTTGACAATCAGATCAAGGTAACGCTGCCGGAAACGGATCTCCACATCTGAAAGACCATGCCACTTTTCAGGAAGAGGGCGGAGAGATTTGGAGAGGAGCATGATCGCTTTCGCCTCGATGGTCAATTCTCCGGTGCGGGTGATAAATACCTTCCCGGTGACCCCGATGAAATCACCGATATCCATCTTCTCAAAGAGCTGGAAGCCTTCTTCACCTACGGTATCTTTTCTAATGTAGGCCTGGATCCTCCCCTTCCGGTCCTGGATGTGGATGAAGGAGGCCTTGCCGAAGCTCCTGATAGCCATGATCCTGCCGGCAAGGGAAAAGACATCCTCAACCTTTTTAAGGTCTTCAGGGGTATAATCCTTGAACCTCTCCCTGATCTCGCCGGTGGTATGTGTTACTCTGAAATCATTAGGAAAGGGGTTGATCCCCTGCTCCCTCAGTTCGGAAAGCTTCTTTAATCTCTGCTCGAAAAGGGCGTCCTTTTCTTCCATGAACCTCCTGAAACACCAGCACTTGTAAAATTAGGAAATATTACCCCACCCCCGCCATATTAGTCAAGGGATAAACGTATCTTAATCATCACAACTGCCTGATAAATGCTTGACAAAATAGGGGGTTGTGGTATGCAGTAGGTAGAAAAAGCCTTTTAAAAGAATTACCAATCCTGAGTGTATTATTTATTATTAAATAGCTCTTAGGTTATCAGCCAGAGGTGGGATATTCGAAATCTTTCGGATATAATCCCAAAATAGGAGAGATATCCGAAGCTGGTTCGGATACGAGCAAGTTATCCGCAATTGCGGATAGGTGACATAATTAAAAATGCCTGTTTTAGGAGGATACCATGAAAGTTGTATTAAAGAGTGAAGAAAGAATATCAAAATTTAAAATCCTATTCATAAAGATTATCTTTATATTTTTCAGTCTGGTTGTTATATGGCAGCAGTCAGCAAGTTGGGTAGGTGCTGGTGACCTTGAGACGGAATGTCAGCATTACAAAGAGAAGGCTGGTTCAAACTTCAAAAAGATTGACATTAATAAAGCAACTGAGGAAGATCTGGTAGCCCTCCCCGGTATAGGAACAAAAACAGCAAGGGCAATTATAGCTTATAGAGAGGTCATCGGAGGTTATAAGAGCTTAGAGCAATTAAGACTTGTAAGAGGTGTGGGAGATAAGGTTTATGATTGTTTAAAGGAACTTGTGACCGTAATAGAGCCCCATTAGTTTTATGGGACGTAAATGGGGCGTTGCTCAATACTGTTCGGCATACTTCTTGATTTTGAGTATGTTATATAACTAATTGATATTACTTACGAATAAATATTTCTAGACATCCTCTCTTCGTTGTGGCATTATGCGTCCATGAGCCATAAGCCACGCTCCCGGAAGAA
>JAPLJA010000099.1 GCA_026388815.1 Pseudomonadota bacterium | reverse complement strand
CCAAGAAGGGCTTCAGCCCCGAATTTCCTCATCCCATAGAAGGCCTGGAGCGTAAGAACCATGCCGGTGAAAGCACCGGTAAGAATTACAATTGAGGTGGACTTTGCACCGATAAAACTGATCTGTTTTATTATTCTTCCGACCTTGAGAGGCGGTATGCATACCCAGAAAAATGCATTGCCCAGGAAGATACCGGATTTCCCCAAACCCTCGATGGTCGAAAGAATAAATTTCCCTAAGGCTCGTATGTAATTCATCTGCTGATGCTTATTAAACTGTATAATGGATATTCAAAATCTTTCAATTCTTCACTTTCAATTCTTAATTCTCTTTGATAACTCGCCTTCCCTTTCGATAGATGCGGGGTACCCTCTGACTGATTCTGCATAATATCTCATAGGAGATCGTTCCAGTGTTTTCAGCAACCTCCTGAGCGGAGATAAAATCATTGCCTTGCTTCCCGATAAGAACTACTTCATCCCCTGCCTTAACGCCGGGTATATCCGTTGCATCTACCATGGTCAGATCCATACAAACGATGCCTATAACCGGTGCCCGTTTCCCTTTGATAAGTACTTCCCCGCAGTTAGACAGAACACGGCTGTAACCGTCTGCATATCCAATAGGCACCACGGCAATCAGGGTTTCCCTCTGGCAGATAAATGTTCTGCCATAGCTGACGCTGTGCCCTCTGGGAAGTTTCTTCAGTTGAAGCACCCTGCTTTTGAGACTCATTACCGGCCTCAAACGAATAGTATCAGCAAGGGCAGGGGAGGGGTGAGAACCGTAGAGCATTATGCCTGGCCTCACAAGAGTGAATTGATCCAGGTTGCCCCTGATGATAGCAGCACTGTTTGCGAGGTGGAGAAGCGGAGGATTGGCCCCTGTCTTACGGCAGTCATCTATGACCCGGTGAAAACATTCGAACTGCTGCCGGGTAAATCCGACTTCGTCATCGTTTTCCTGCGAAGCTACGTTCAAATGGGAGATGATCCCCTCGATTTCCAGGCATGTCAGTTTCTTCAGGCGGGCAAAGAATCCACGGGATTCTTCAGGTAGTATCCCCAATCTTCCCATACCCGTATCAATCTTTACATGGACTTTTACCTTTGCTTTTCTTTTCAGGGCGGCCTGGTTTAACTCTCGTGCGATGGTAAGGTCGAAAATGGCAGGCCTGAGCTCATGTTTGACAATCTCACCGGCCTGACCCGGATAGATACCGCCCAGGACTACGATAGGAGTTTTTATGCCAGCCCTTCTGAGCCCCAATGCCTCTTCCAGGAGCGCGACACCCAGAAAATCAACCTTAAGTTTCTCCAGTTCCTGAGATATCACTTGAGCCCCATGTCCGTAAGCATCAGCCTTAACGACAGCCAGGATCTTGGTTGTTTTGCCTGCCAGCCGTTTTACCTGCAGATAATTATACCTGAGTGCGTTGAGATCAATTTCTGCAATTGTCGGCCGTAGAGGAAATGACATTTTCTCTTAAAATACAACCAGATTCTTATAGCATCCTTACTCAGAATAGTAAAGTAAATTTACGTAATAATCATAAAATATATGATCAAAATAGCCACTTTAATCCTAAGCTAAAAAATGGTATACAATGGAGCTCATGTACCCTGTTGACCTTATTATTTTTGATGTAGATGGTACCCTCGTCGATTCAGCTCAGGATCTGATTGCATCAGTAAACGTTACCCTTGAAAGTATTGGTCTTCCCAGGGAAGATCCTGATGTGGTTCAGAGCTATATAGGGGACGGGGTGAGAAAACTGGTTGAAAGGGCGCTTGGCCAGGAACAGCAGAGACTTTACCCCAGGGCAGTGGAGGTCTTCAGGAAGCACTACGATGAACATCTGCTGGATCACACCCGGCTTTACCCGGGGACAGAGGAGGTCCTTGCCCATTTCTCTCATAAGAAAAAAGCAGTTTTAACTAATAAGTCCTACGGTTTTACTGTCAAGATTCTTAAAGGGCTCAATATACTTCACAACTTTGAAGAGGTCGTCGGAGCTGATACCACCCCCTATCTGAAGCCGGAACCGTATGGTATCTTCAGGATTATTGAAGACCTGAGGGTGAGAAGGGAGAGAACCGCTATGATAGGAGACGGGGTAAAGGATATCGAAGCGGCAAAGAGCGCCGGCATCAAGAGTTGTGGTGTGCTGTACGGGTACACGAACAGGGAGCGCCTTTTAAACGTCAGCCCGGACTTTCTCTGCGAGAAGATTCAGGACTTAAAGGGAATTCTCTTCTGATGATTCCTATTGTTTCTATTGTTGGAAAATCAGACAGCGGGAAGACTACATTGATTGAGAGGCTGATTCCGGAGATCAAGCGCCGGGGATACCGTGTAGCCAGCGTTAAAC
Organism: Pseudomonadota bacterium; assembly: GCA_026388815.1. GTDB lineage: Bacteria > Desulfobacterota > WTBG01 > JAPLJA01 > JAPLJA01 > JAPLJA01. Next base: position 1,014 of record JAPLJA010000099.1, on the reverse strand, counting down.
ATGATACCCATGGTTTTGAAATTGACCGGGAGGGAAAAGACAGCTTCCGGCATAAAAAGGCAGGGGCAGCGATTTCCCTTATCTCGTCTCCTGAAAAGGTGGCCGTTATAGCAGATGTGGACAGAGATTTGAACCTGTCAGAACTGAGGGACCGATTTGTCAGCAATGTTGATCTCATCATTTCTGAAGGGTATTACAGGGATAGCCAGCCCAAGATTGAGGTGTTCAGAAAAGAAGCACATGGTGAACCGCTCTGTACGGAGAATGATCACCTTATCGCCTTCGCCTCTGATGCACCCCTGGACAGGGGAGTTCCCTGTTTTGGACTGGATGAAATTGAGAGAATCGCTGATTTTATTGAAGAGAGATTCCTTAAGAAATAGAAAATAGGGTGCCAGGGTATAGCGTAAAAGAGGGGATTGCTTCGCTTTGCTCGCAATGACATATCGTAATTAAAAGCTCATTTAAGGTAATTGCGAGGAGCCCGCCTTCGGCGGACGACGAAGCAATCTTATGTAAGGTAAGGATAAGAAGATGAGGGCAAGCGGTATTATCCTGGCTGGCGGCGAGAGCAGCCGGATGGGAGTGAACAAGGCGTTCATCGAGATTAATGGGAAGAGAATCATAGACAGGATTTCGGAGCTTTTGAGCAGTCTCTTTCCCGAGGTGATTGTCGTGACCAACACCCCCATCGATTATGCATGCCTCAATGCGCGGATTGTTACTGACATATTTCCTCAGAAAGGCTCTCTCGGCGGTATCTACACCGGCCTCTTTTACTCTTCCTATCCTTACTCCCTGGTGGTTGCCTGCGACATACCATTCATCAGGAGAGAAGTTATCGAATACCTGGTCGGGAAGATTGACCATAATGACGTGGTCATCCCTCATCTCAGTGACGGCTTTCATCCTCTCCACGCCGTCTACTCCCACCGCTGCCTTCCCTTCATGGAAAGGCTGATAGAAGAGGATAATCTCAAAATTATTAATTTCTTTAAAAAGGTGAGAGTGAGA
>JAPLJA010000030.1 GCA_026388815.1 Pseudomonadota bacterium | reverse complement strand
TATCCTCATCTTCCGGCTCGGCGATGCGTTCATGCTCAAAATGGCTCCTCCGTTCCTCATGGACACGATTGAAAAAGGAGGCCTCGCCATATCAACTGCTGAGATAGGAATACTCTATGGCACGGTGGGAGTCATCTTTCTCCTTGCTGGCGGCATCATCGGCGGCTTCATCATTGCAAAACAGGGCTTGAAGAAATGGATGTGGCCCTTTGCGTTCCTCCAGAACGGCGCCATCATTCTCTACTGGTTCCTGGCAGCGAATAAACCATCTCTTGCCTGGGTGTATGCTGTAAACTCATTCGAGCAATTCTCCTATGGGCTCGGGGTATCAGCCTATAGTGTATTCCTCATGCGCACGGTCCTCCCCGAATACAGGGCATCTCATTATGCCATCACGACGGCTTTCATGGCGGCTGGCGTTATGGTTCCCGGGATTTTCAGCGGTTATCTCCAGGCATGGATGGGGTATGAGAAGTTCTTCCTGATGAGTTTCCTCGTGGCACTTCCAGGGCTTGCAACCATCGCCTTTCTGCCGCTTGAAGAGAAAGGATAAAGGGGCGAAGGGTCGGAAAATACGGGTCGGAGGGTCGGAGGAATTAGGGGACGGAGGCGCGAAGGATGGAAGAGGGATTTAGAAGTTTAAAGGTCTGGCAGAAATCTTATAATTTTGCATTGGAAATTTATAGGGTGACAAGAGTATTTCCACAAGCAGAACTTTATGGATTAACTAACCAGATGAGAAGAGCGGCACTTTCAATATCTGCAAACATAGCTGAAGGATATGAAAGACAACATCGAAAGGAATACATTCAATTCCTCATGATAGCACATGGTTCTTTAGGAGAAATTGAGACATTTTTGTTGTTCGCAAAGGACTTGGGTTATATTGATGAAAAGGCATATGGAGCGTTAGATAACCAGCGCCAAGAAATTAGGAGACTTTTAAGGGGGTTAATCAATTCACTTAAGTAACCTTGACCCTACGACCCTACGCCCCTGTATTTATGACCCTACGACCCTATACATAAACGAAAGGAGTCCATCATGACTGAGGTGCTTGGAATCTGTGGAAGTGCACGGAAGAAAGGAAATACAGCGAAACTCTTAGAGGAGGTGCTGAGGGCTACCGGGATGGAGAGTGAACTGATTTTCCTCTCTGACCTGAATGTTGGTTTCTGTCTCGGGTGCCTGAGCTGTGTGAAAAATAAGGGTGTATGCGCCAAGAAAGATGACATGAAAGCCCTCGTGGATAAGATGTTAGCTGCAAAAGCCATCGTCCTCGGGACGCCGAACTACTACTACAGCATATCAGGGTTAATGAAGAACATGATCGACAGGACTATTTCAACAAGCTATCTGGGCATCGGTGAGTACACCGGCATGGACTGGCATGGCTGGAGGCCCTTTGTCGACAAGGTAGGTGGTGCTGTGATCTGTCAGGCTGCATTCGGCGGTGAACAGGCAAGGGGAGTCTTTGAGTGTCTCGCTGAATATTCCGGACTGAACCTGGTAGGGTCAGTCATTGCCTCATGCGGCGCCCAGTCCGTTGATGATTTCCCAGAGTATAAAGAAGAGGCGAGGAAACTGGGAAAGAAGATAGGGGAAGAGGCAAAATAACAATGAATGGTCGTGAGTAAATAGTGGAGTAAGAATTCAGAATACAGAAGTCAGAATCCAGAATAAGAAATATTCTGACTCCTGTCTCCTGACTCCTGCATTCCTTTTTTACCTATTTACTATTGTTACTGTTCACGAACAAGGAGGCTCACAATGATTAACAAGGAAGCGGTTCTCACGAGTATTCAGCAACCCATGCAGCGTTACCGAGATCACATGCTCGCAGACCTCAAAGACTGGATGCCCCTTGAAGATGCTGCCCGGCTCCTGCTCGAGGGAAAGCCGATTGTGTATGAGGAGTACATTCCGGACTTCAGGCCGCTCATTAAAATGATGGAGCTGATCGTGGAGAAGGCAGGGGGGCCAGGGTGGGACTGGGCTGACCCTGAAATCAGGCGGGTGTTCAAGGAGGTTGCAGAGGGTAACATCTATACCCTATTTTCTGAAGTCATTGTTGATATGCTTATATCGATCATGAAGCGTGTACCGGTCCGCACGGTGGTTGAAGTCGGTACTGGGCCTGGTACCGTCACTGCGAATCTCTGCAGGACGATGGTGGAAAACCATTTTGAGCAGGTACCAATTGTCATATCAGACCGGGTACCATTCATCACCCAGGTAGGCGACACATTACGAAAAGCATATCCTTCACTATCAATCTCGGATTTTATCTGGAATGTGCGGGAGAGGGCCCCGGAGGAGCTCACGAAAAAGCTCGCACACCCGGTGCTCCTCTTTGAACGGTTCTGTATGCCCTATACCGGGTATGATGCCCTCGACACTATTGCCCCCCTGGGCGATATCCTCATCATTGTCGATGACCTGAGTCTTACGGGAAAGAAGTACGCCTATGACCAGATATACGGCAAAATCGGATCACAGTTCCTCCTCTTTGAGAAAGCAAAGCATCGCCTCGAAAAATACTTTACCTTCATCCATGCCTGTGACAGGGAGGCAGCCGAGGCTATCCATTCACCGGTGATCACGTTTACGCTGGCGGTGAAGTAAGATGTGCGGGGTGCATGAGAAATTGTTTTAATAGTGCAGGTCTGCCGGTTAATAAAGCACCTTCCCTAATTCCCCTTGCATTTCCCACCAATAGTGCCATAATTCAGCACATCTCAGTATAACAATAAGGGGATGCCCGTGATTAAGGAAGGGGTATCAAAACAAGGCGAAAGCTCCTGTCAGTATGAGTGCTGGTAGGGGCTTTTTATTATCATGTGTATAGGAGGAGAGGAAAATGAATTTAAAATATAGTTTGTTCATAGTAACGGTTATTTTCCTTTGCGGTTTAACCGCCACAGCAGATGCAGCCGTAGTAGTTGTAGACGGGGGCGTGGCGGTAACCATAGCCAACACTTCCACAACCTCGCAACTGCTGGTGGGTGATATTACCATCAACGGAACAGCATCGGATATGGTGGTAGGAAGCACTATTGCCGTTATCTGTCCTTCGGGGTTAAAGTTTGATTCCAATCATATCACTATGAACCTGGGATCAAGCATTACGACGAACGGAATGAGTGTGCTTCCATATACTGGTAGCGGGTATTCTGGTACTAAAGGATTCAGCAACGATGCAAAGACCTACAGATTAAAGGTGGACTCAATTGGGACAGGTACTGCGTCCCTTGCATTCAAGGCCACATCGACGAGTAACGAAGACGTCTTGGCAGTAATACCCGTTAGCATACTCGATGAGACTATTGATAGCACCGGTCTCACCTTCCAGGTAGTGACGAATGGAAATACGGGCTCAGCGGTGACAAACACCGTGGGTGTGGTAAACATCCTGAAGCTGCCCACAATCGTGTCAGCGACGGCATCGGATACAACACACTTTACCCTGCAGTTCAACTGCAGCATTAATTCAAGCACGACAAAATCTACTGCCCTTGCTTCAGGTCTTGATCTTACGACCGATAACACCAAGGGTCTACAACTGGCAGGCTTTAATACGACACCAGTCACTGGTACCGTAGCCATTGACGGGTCTAACGCGACCAAGGTAAATGTGACCCTCACCTCGGGTAGCATTTATACAGACGGGTCAACCACGGTCAGGACGGTAAGCGGCGGGTTGCAGTTTGCCAATGCCAATGATTCGGCCACTACACCGACCATGACCTCGAAGCATCCTGACGCACCTCATACTCCAATTATTATAGGAATTGGTGATTGGGATGTAGATGGTGTTGTTGATGATAGGGATAACTGTCCATTAATTTATAACCCCGATCAGGCTGATGGTGATAGTGATGGTATCGGTGATGTATGTGACACAAATCCTGACAATGATTTGGATGATGATGGCATCAAAGATGATGTAGACAACTGCCCCACTACTTATAACCCTGATCAAGCAGATTATGATCATAATGGGCATGGTGATGCCTGTGACAACCCCGATGTTGATGGAGATGGTGTATACAATGATGTAGACAACTGTCCCACTATCTATAACCCTGATCAATCTGATGCAGACGCAAATGGACAAGGGGATGCCTGCGATTTAGCTGGGTTTGCTAATGCCGTAAATCAAAGACTTGCTCTCATTTAACAGGCACTACAGAACTGCGGCTGTTCACCTACCCTCGTCGAAATGTCATCAGTAAAGGCAATCCCGTCTGATGGAAAGGTTACTGTAAAATGGAAAACAGAATCAGAGGTGGACAACGCGGGCTTCAATGTATGGCGTGCTGAGGATTTCCAGAAGATCAACCAATCGCTGATTCCTGCAAAAGGGTCGTCCACGGAAGGCGCTTCATACGAATACACCGACACCACCGTAGATAACAGGCAGTCCTACCTCTACAAGATTGAGGACATTGACCTTAACGGAACCAGTTACATGAACGGGCCGGTGAGTGCGGTGCCGAGGGGAATATACGGAACTGGCAGGTAAAAAAATTAGGTAGGGTTATTTGGAGGCAGGGGTCACACGGCTCCTGCCTCTCTTTTTGCCCCATTTTCGGTAGTGGTGAGTTTGAAAAAATGAAATTATTTTTTCTTACTTTTTCTTTTGTAGGAAACGTCTGTGATTTTTGCAGTTTCTAATGGAAAAACAGTTTTCGATACTTGATCGGGTTCATAGATAATTCGGGTTTCACTTTTGCCATATCTATATTTGCCCTTTAACTTTCCCTTCAGAGAAACTATTCTTCTTGGGGTAGAATGAAAGAAAGGATTTTTAGTAACGTCCTTCTCAAAGCTAATCTTTACATGCTTCTGCTTGGGATATGTTTCAAAGTAAGTATTATATTCAGTTTTGGTTTCTTCGTCGAAGAAATCAATTTTCCATCCAGTATTATTAAGCATGCTTAGTTTGCAATAAGAATTGTCTTAATTTATTACTTCGGGAAAGGATTTTATTTTTACTTCGGGGAGAAGCATTTATTTCTGCAGTAGCTTCCCAACTTAAAATAATTTCTTTTACATCCTTCGTGGATAACCCACGTTTTTCAGATAATGCATGTTCAAGAACTTCTTCAAGAAATTCTCTTTGTTCTTTCTTGGATAGGTTTTTTAAAATAAACTCTACTCTTGGAGAACTCATTTTCCTTTGGATTTTTTAAATCTTTCGTAATTTTCTGATATGGCGTTAATTAATGGTTCAACCAGGGAGGAGGGTATCACTATTTCGACTTGGATTGGAGCTTGTATTTGCTTTGATTTCATAACTTCCGTTTTTTGATTATTATCTATTACGGGTAAAACATCACAAAATGTCAAAGTAAATTCATGAAGAGAATGAGCGACTTGCACAAAATTGGAATATATTCTTTCTGATACTTTTTCTTTTGTGGGGACAATCTGAATTTCTATTTTTCTTTGAACCGCAGATTGCTTATTGGCTTTTGGCATAATTCCTCCATCCACTTTTTTGATTAAATTATACCACAAAGCTGAATATGTCAAATATGTTTAATTTACTTCAGAAAGGCAATAGAATTAATGGGACGGTTCTATTTATCCTCTCTCCCATCTTTCCTTGGTCTGCCTTTCGGCTTTATTACAGCATCAACCTTATACTTAATCGTTATTCTCTTAGTCAAACCCTCACTCCCGTATATTCTCCTGCGGTCCATCTCGCCTTTCATGGCACCTTTCTCTTTATTCATTGCCTTTACAAATTCCCTGTACCGCTTTCTTCTCTCCCCTTCTTCTTCAGACAGATTTAAGTAAATCGGGTGCTCGTCTACCAGTTCGTCCTTGTTCCCATAGGCAGATACTCCATAGCTGCTCCAAGGATATTCTTTCGGGTCTTCTACCAGTCGTGCCCGTACCGGGTTCAATTCCACATAGCTCCCACACGCAAGAAGGTATTCATCCTTTGAAATGATGATACTCTTATACCTGTCCTGCCAGAAATGCCCGATATGCTTATACCTCCCTTTGTAGTACTGGGCATAGGAGACGTTAATCCCCTTTATGATCTCCGAAAGATTACCTTTTCCCGTCACTGTTTCCAAGACCAGATGAACGTGGTTTTTCATTAGCACGTAGTGATACAACTTAAACTGAAATTTCTCCTTGTATCGGGAAAGCAGGTCGAGATACTTCTTGAAGTCCCTCTCGTCTCTAAAGACAGCTTCCCGGTTATTACCCCGGGTAAGAACATGATATACACATTCTGCCGGTGCTATCCGTGCAGTTCTTGGCATATCGGAATATTACCAGATCTCCTGTGCTCAGTCAATTAAATAGAACCGTCCCGTTTAATGCTACCAGATCTCCTGTGCTCAGTCAATTAAATAGAACCGTCCCGTTTAATGCTATTTTCTTTTAAAGGTTTGCAGGGCAGATTACTTTTTGTATATTTTACCCATAATATTGCCGCCGGCGCTCATGATATGGCCCTCTACTGAATCGGACACGCCCGGAAAATCACTCTGCCAGACCATTAAAAAAGTGTT
>JAPLJA010000008.1 GCA_026388815.1 Pseudomonadota bacterium | reverse complement strand
GAACATTTTGGATTTGGACACGCTTCATTCTTTAACTTATACTTTGGTCTTCTTCCCCTTTTCATCATCCGGCTCACCTCCTCCTGGATAAACCGGATACCATAGGAAGATCTATATGTCAACTATTAAGGGGTCACAACCTAAATATCAAGCGGACATTAAATATCCTCGAAAACTGCATCCGGTATGGAGTTAAAAAATTTATCTTTGCCTCAACCGGTGGGGCACTTTATGGAGATGATTATTTTCCAGCGGATGAAAATCACCCCATTCGCCCCCTAAACCCTTATGGCATAACTAAAGCTTGCGTTGAGAAATATCTGTTTTTTTATTACAAGGTCTATGGCTTGAATTCTATCTCTCTTCGTTATGGAAATGTCTATGGGCCGAGACAAGATCCCCATGGTGAGGCTGGGGTTGTTGCAATATTTTCCCAAAAGATGCTAAAAGGGAATCAGCCCATAATCAATGGGGACGGCAAACAGACGAGAGACTATGTTTATGTAACCGATGTTGCTATGGCTAATTTCCTCGCTTTAAATTCCCCAAACCCTGGGGAATATAATATCAGTGCCGGTGTGGAGACCTCGGATTCGAGCCAGAGGTATCCCTCAAAGAAGAATGAGGGTGACAGTAGCCTATCTTCGATCCCCTTTGCCAGCCCCCAAAGTCTATAGCTTTTTAAAATTATCTTTAATTTTTGTTTTCCGCCTTGACTTTACAGTAGCAGTAAAGTAACATTTAACAATGCAAAAAGGTTGAAGAATCAAGTTACTTAAACTAATTAAATGGTTATGCTAAAATTTTAAATGTCCTACCTTCCTGGAGTAAGCCACCGTATACTAATTATTCTCAATGGTGAATATTTTGCAGGGGTAGAGAGGACGGTAGAGAATTTCTCCCGGCGAATAGATTCAAGATTTTCCTTAACCCATGCCCCCCTCTTTGATGGAGAATTTGCCAAAAAGGGGAGGGGGTCAGGCCTGGACATCAGGCTAATCCCCATGAAGAGACGTTTCGATCTTAGTGTAATCTTCAAACTGGTGAAGATATTAAAAGAAGAAAAATTCTCCCTGATCCACACCCATAACATAAGGGCAAATATGGTAGGAAGGATAGCGGCAAGGATTGCTGGACTACCCGTGGTAACCCACATCCATAGTCCTACACTGGAGGAGACTACGAACTCTTTGAAGAATCGTTTTAATTACCTGATCGATAGTATAACCTCAGGCTTGACAGATATTTTTATTGCCGTGAGTAAGAGTTTGAAAGAGGAACTTATCAAACAGGGTATACCTAAAGATAAGATTATCGTCATCCCCGCCTGCGTTGAAATGGATAAATTCAAGGAACAGATTAACGGGAAGGCCTTCAGGGAAGAGTACGGGATAGGATTGGATGAACCCCTGGCCGGGATGGTTGCTTGGTTCCGGCCCAGAAAGGGGGCAGAATATTTTCTTGAAGCAGCAGCTCAAGTGGTGAAAGTGATTCCTCAGTCAAGGTTTGCTTTTGTAGGTGAGGGGGAATATGAAGGGTATCTCCTTAAGCTGAAGGAAATGGCAAACAATCTTGGAATCACTCAAAATGTTATCTTCACCGGGTTCAGAAAGGATATTCCGAGAATATTGGCCTCACTCGATTGTTTGGTACTCCCCTCACTCTTTGGAGAAGGGTTGCCATCTGTCCTGCTCGAGGCAATGGCCATGAAAAAACCAACAATCGCTACCCCGGTCCAGGGTATCCCTGAAGTAGTGATCAATGAGAAGACAGGTTTCCTTATCCCTCCTAAGAACTCAAAGGCCCTCTCCGATGCCCTTTTAAAGATATTCCGAGATAAGGAAATGGCAAAAAAAATGGGCGAGGAGGGGAGAAGAATGGTTGAAGAGGGATTCAGTGCTGAGAGAGTTGCCAAAATGCTTGAAGTGGTTTACGATCAGCTTTTAGAAAAAGGATCATAGGGTGCTTGAAACAATTGAAATATTAGGAGTTAAAGTTCATAATCTTACTATGTCTGCCACCCTTGAGAGGATGGAGGAATTCATCCACACAAAACAACCTCATATCATCTGTACACCGAATATTGATTATATCATTCAGGCTCAAAAGGATCATGTACTAAGAGAGATATTGAATGCCGCTGATCTCTCTATTCCGGACGGCATGGGGGTTGTCAGAGGCTCCTGGATCCTCGGTAAGCCTCTTTTAGGGAATGTGGGGGGAAGACTGGTAGTGCCTCGCTTCTGCGAATTGGCTGCCCGAAAGGGTTATACCTTGTATCTCTTGGGTGCACGACCTGGTATTGCGGATAAGGCAGCAGAAAACCTCAAGAAGGAATTTCCTAACTTGAGGATAGTGGGTACCCATCATGGCTACTTCACCAAGGAAGAGGAAAAGGAGCTTATTGTAGATATCCGAGAACTGAGACCGGATGCACTATTTATAGCATTTGGAACACCCATGCAGGAAAAGTGGATGAGCGAACATGCAATGGAATTGAATGTCCCGATCCTGATGGGGATAGGTTCGACCTTCGATCGGATATCAGGGTTCCGAAAGATTCCACCCACATGGATGACGGATGTGGGTCTGGAGTGTTTGTACCGGTTATTTCAGGAACCAAAAAGGCTTGGGAAAAAGCACTTACTCGAGGATCCTGTATTCTTTTACCTGATCCTGAAAGACAGGGTCAAAAACAGTTACCACCGACATGAGGTCAGGGAGAAAGAGGATGTCAGATAGAATACTCATCACGGGAGGGGCCGGCTTCATCGGTAGCAATCTAACTGAACGATTGGTGAAAAAAGGGCATAGCGTTACGATCTTCGATAATCTATCTCGCTTCGGTACTGAGCTAAACTTAAGGCAACTTTCTCACTCTTTCAAGGATGGGTTCAGTTTTTTAAAAGGTGACATCAGAGATTCTAAGCACCTTGAGGAAGCGGTAACAGGGAAAGAGGTGATCTTCCATTTAGCTGCTCAGGTAGCGGTGACTACTTCAGTGGCTGATCCTAAAACTGATTTTGAGATAAATGCCGAAGGAACCATGAACCTCCTGGAGGCAGTAAGAAAAGTGAGCCCTGGAGCGATCGTAATCTATACCTCCACCAACAAGGTGTATGGAGGGATGGAAGCAGTCCACGTGGTGGATAGAGGAGACAATTACGACTACGCGAGAGGAAAAAAAGGCATCTCCGAATCAGAACCTTTGGATTTCCACTCCCCCTACGGTTGTTCTAAAGGGGCAGCAGACCAGTATGTGAGGGATTATTCACGAATCTACGGGTTAAAGACCGTAGTCTTCCGTATGTCCTGTATCTATGGCCCCAGACAGTTCGGTAATGAAGATCAAGGATGGGTTGCCCATTTCATCCTCTCTTCCATCTTTAATCAACCTCTCACCATCTATGGGGATGGCAAACAGGTCAGAGATATTCTCTACATAGATGATCTTTTGGATGCCTTTGAACGTTCTATTGAGAATATAGGTAAGACGAAAGGGAAGATCTATAATATGGGGGGAGGAAAGGGAAGATCTGTTTCCCTTCTTCAACTCATCTCAAAGATCGAAAAGAGGCTCAGGAAGAAGGTGAGTTACCTTTTCGACGACTGGCGTTCCGGTGATCAGAAGGTTTACATCAGCAACACTGAGGCCTTTGAGAGGGAGGTAGGGTGGCAGCCGAAGGTTTCGGTGGATGAAGGAATCGACAGACTCTTTTCTTATGTAGAAGAGAATAAAACGCTCTTCGCCAGAAAATTCTCTTAATAGGTGACATCCATGCACGTATTAGTTACAGGGGGGGCAGGTTTCATCGGTTCGCATACAGTAGATGTACTCCTCAAGGAAGGACATACAGTAAGGATTCTCGATATCTTAGAAAAGCCTACCCATCTAAGGGGTAAACCGGATTACCTCCCTGAAGAGGCTGAATTCATGGAAGGAGATGTGACAAATCGGAGAGAGTTGGAGAAGGCATTAAAGGACATTGAGATCATTTTCCACTTTGCCGCCTACATGGATTACCTGACTGATTTCAGTAAATTCTTTCATGTGAATAGTGCCGGAACTGCCCTGCTTTATGAATTGATTGTAGAAAAGGATCTCCCCATAAGGAAGGTCATTGTGGCATCTTCTCAGGCGGTCTACGGCGAAGGTAAATACCTCTGTAAAGAACACGGTATCTTTTCCCCCAACATTCGGGGGATTGAACAGTTGGAGCGAGGGGAGTGGGAAATCACCTGTCCACAATGTAAAAGTGTTGCAACCCCTCAGATTACCGATGAAGAGGTAGTAAATCCCCAGAACCAGTACGCAATTTCTAAATATTCTCAGGAATTGATTGCCCTCAATCTCGGGAGAAGGTATCACATCCCCACCACAGTATTGCGTTACTCAATCGTTCAGGGAGCGAGACAATCCTTTTATAATGTCTATTCTGGAGTCTGCCGGATCTTCTGCCTGAGTATGTATTTTGACCATCAACCTCCCATATATGAAGATGGAATGCAGTTGCGAGATTATGTAAACATCGAAGATGTGGTAAAGGCTAATCTCTTAGTTCTGGACGATCCCCGAGCTGATTATCAGATTTTCAATGTGGGGGGAAGAAAAGGGTATACCGTCTTAGAATTTGCCCGGATTTTGGCAAAAACATTTGGCAAGAAATTTAACCCTGAAATCACCGGAGAATTTCGATTCGGAGACACACGTCATATCATTTCATCTATTGATAAATTAAAGGCTTTAGGATGGGAGCCTAAGAATTCTGTGGAGAAGAGCGTGAGGGACTATTACGGATGGTTGAACAATCGAGTAGTAACTGAAGATATCCTTGATTACGCCGAGAAAAAGATGAAGGAGCTTAAGATTGTGAGAAGGATTATAGTATAAAGGAATGAAGGCATTTCTTTTGACAACAAAAAAGGCCACTATGAACATGTCTTTGGGAAGTAGCTTTCTCACTTTGTCCATTTAAATACATCCTCTACCTTCTTACCATCCTCAGTATTTTGGAGGAGGCCGGAATGAAAGAGAGTCGAATATAATGTTCAAGAAGATACTCCGCACCCCAGTCGATGCGACCTTAATACGTCAAGTAATGGTCTTCGGATTCTTCCTGATTATCAACCTCATTTCAGTTATCTTATTCAATCGCTTCTGCACTCCTACTGGTTATGAATATGAAAGGATTGCACGAAGTCTCATCAAGGGTACCGGTTATTCTGGTGCCTACCTTGGTGGTCCGTTTGGTGCCACCAGCTTTATGGCGCCACTCTATACCTGTTTGATTTATCTCTCGTTTAAGGTTTTTGGAGTTGGAAACTACCTGCAGATTCAACTTTTGCAGGGGCTCCTTCTTGCTCTAGTCCCGCTTTTCCTCCTCAGAATCCGAAGACAACTATTTCCTGAACTCCCGGAAATCTCGTGGGGTGTGTTCCTGTTGCCGGCAATCTTACCATTTACCATGTATGCCGCCTATATTAGTGCGGCAACCATTTCGATCATCCTCGTTACCGCTGGATTCAGTCTCTTTTTAGATGCATCTGAGCATCCAAGCTGGCACTCAGTTATCGCCCTCGGTGTTCTGGCAGGAATCACTGGTCTTACCGATCCGGTACCACTATTGGTATTCATCATCGGTTTTATCTGGTTACTCTTCCGCTGGCGTGGCCAAGGCATCCTTCATTGGCTGGTTGGTGTAGTAATTGCTTTGATTATAGTTTCACCCTGGCTGTATCGCAACTACCAGAAGTTTGGTGCATTTCCAGTCCTTAAGGGTCAATTTGGAGCCAATGTATTTATTGGTAATAACCCACTGGCCACAGGTGGAGTGAATACACCTCATGGGCTGGTTCGTGAAAGTATTAATGGTGCCTATGACCTCTTGAGCCCAGCCGAAAAGGAGGCATTATGGCAGTTGAATGAATTGCAGCGCGACCGGTTCTACATGCGAAAAGCTCTCGGGTATATCTACAACTGGATCAAAAAAGATCCATTCGGTTACCTGAAACTAAAATTGAAGTGCCTGTTGTACTTCTGGTTTGGTAATGCCTGGAATATCGATCTCCAAAAAGGATTAGTCCTTCGCGGTGCAAATCCGAAACTGGCTATTTTTTTCACACTCGCCCTGATCCCATCATTCCTGCTTTTAATTCTTAGTTCAATCGGTATAATCGCAGCACTGGGTGGTGAGCGAACCCGAGCTTATGCATTTCTCGTGCTGGTGGTCGCCACTCTTTGGTCTGGGACCTACATGCTCACTCATGGTCACACTTTCAACCGTTTTCGGGTTCCACTCGATCCGATCCTCTTTTTGTTTGGATTGTACGGTCTCACAGTGATATTTCGCTCACGCCATGGAATCAGCGAAATGACCTGCCCCCCAAAAACCGGTCCACTTGCTAATATTGAAGGATCTTATGGTTATAAGAGGAACTGCCGTTTAGAATGAAAGCGTTTCTTCTGGCAGCTGGACAGGGTACTAGACTCTGGCCAATTACCGAACATATGCCCAAGTGTTTAGTTCCTATCAAGGACAAACCGATACTTCAGATCTGGCTTGAATTGTGCTCCCGATATGGAATCGAAGAGGTACTCATCAATCTCCATCACTTCCCAGATAGGGTAAGGGATTTTATCAACCATTTAACGTGGGATCTCAAGATTACCCTTTTCTATGAGGAAAGATTGTTGGGGAGTGGGGGAACGGTTCTGGCCAACCATGAGTTTGTGAAGAATGAAGAGAGATTTTTCGTCTTCTATGCCGACAATCTCACCAATGTTGATCTAAATCAGATGATCAATTTTGATGACGTTCATCGAGGTCCTCTGACCATGGGTTTATTCCGCACTGATTCGCCTGAAAAATGCGGCATTGCAGAGATTGATCAGGATGCCCTCATTGTAGGGTTTGAAGAAAAACCTAAAAATCCAAAAAGTAACCTGGCAAATGCCGGGATTTACCTGGCTAAGAGAGAGATATGGGAGTACATTCCCCACAAAGAATTCATTGATTTTGGATTTGACATTTTTCCCCGCCTCGTTGGGAAGATGTATGGTTATGAGATTAGAGAGTACCTATTGGATATCGGGACACTGGAGGACTATAAAAAGGCCCAGGAGACCTGGAAGGAAAGATTTTTGTCGTAGAGAGGTAAAATGGAAGGGATTAAGGAGTACCTGGATCAGGTGAGAGAGCTCCTCGATAATATTTCGATCAAGAAGATCGAGGAAATCATGGAGCTCATCTATAAGACGTATTTAAGCGACCGCTTTATATTTCTCTTGGGGAATGGAGGGAGTGCTGCTACTGCCTCTCATTTTGCCTGTGATCTGGGCAAAGGGACAGTAGCACCTTATCAGAAAAGGATGAAGGTGATGGCGCTCACTGATAATATCCCTGTGATCACTGCTTGGGCAAACGATACTCACTACGAGTATATTTTTTCAGAACAGCTTGCCCACTTTGTCTCTCCTGGTGACTTAGTCATAGGCATAAGTGGGAGTGGTAAATCTAAAAATGTTCTCAATGCAATTAAATTGGCAAAAGAGTGTGGAGCTTTAACTGTTGGGCTCACTGGTTTTGATGGTGGAGAGATGAAGGATATTGTTGACTATTGCCTAATCGTATCAAGCAATAATATGCAGCAGATTGAGGATTGTCATTTGATTATCACCCATCTGATCTTCTCTCTCCTGAGAGACCGGATTGCAAAAAATCGGATACATTCCTGTCAATAAAGGTTCGTAAGGAGGAGAGAAATATATATACCTTTTTTATATTAACTCTGAAGATACAATGTGTTAGTAAGTGGAGACTTCATGCTCGAATGCCCTATTTGTGGAAATAATGAGTGCTCGACCCAGTTTGCCAATATAGCTTATAAGGATAAAGGGCTATATAACATGATTCGATGTAAGGGGTGTGGTGTCCTCTTCGCTGATCCTTTTCCATCTGAGAAAATTTTGAACCAGATCTATCAAGAACTGGTGCATGATTCAGGTTATCAGGATCGCCATATGGAAAGGGCAGTGAAATGGAACATTAAAAACCGTTTTATTCCTCATCTTAAATTGATCGAGGAATATATAAAGCCTGGTTCCTTATTAGATCTTGGCTGCGGTGAAGGTAGATTTCTGAAAGTAGCCCAAGAGAGAGCCTGGGTTCCTTATGGAATTGAGTTGAGCGAGCCCATGGCGAGAAAAGCTCGAGAGGTTTATGGACTTGAAAACATCAAGACAGGTAATCTGGACTTCCTTGATTACCCAGATGAATCTTTCGATGTGGTCACTTTTATACATTGTTTGGAACATCTTACCAAACCTATTAGGGCATTAGAAGAGGCATTTAGGGTAATAAGAAAAAAGGGATTCGTCTATATTGCAGTACCAACTTTTAACTACCGAGCTTATCGAAATATGTTCTTTATCCCCTCAAACTTGAGGACGAAAATATTTAGAATATTAAGCCAGATCTCTCCTCCCACCCATATATGGATATTTTCAGTTCCACCTTTGAAAATACTTTTAAATAAAGTGGGGTTCAGCTTAGTAAAAAAGATAGATGGATATGGGGCTACAGCTTATTTTCTCAACAAAAGGATGTGGCTTTTGAAAACCTGCTTTGCACCCTTCATGAGACTCCATGGAGGAGGCTTCTATGTCCATATTTTGGCACAAAAGCCTTAAAATCATTTAGTTAAATTGATTCATCTTGTCTTAATAAGCTACAACATATTGTCATCTTCAAGGGTAAGGGCTTATCCTTTCATAATGAATAACTTCAGGCCAATGAAGCAGTATCAGGATTAAACTATGGAGAGCGGATTAGAAAATACGAAATCTTATTAAATGAGTTAATCAGATGGAATTATTAGTTACCGGAGGCGCAGGGTATATCGGTTCTATATGTGTGGAGCAGCTCCTCCATCAGGGGCACCAGGTTGTTGTGATTGATAATCTTCAGGAGGGACACAAAGAGGCTATAATGCCACAGGCAGTGTTCTATGAAGGGGATTATGGAGATAGAAATTTATTAAGAACTATATTTATAAGCCACAGGATTGAGGTGGTTTTTCACTTCGCGGGTGAGACTACTATAGAGTTTTCCATGAGCAATCCCACCCTTTATTTCCATAATAATTTGGTTAAAGGTATTACCCTCTTAGATGTGATGTTGGAATGTGGATGTAAAGATATTATTTTTTCATCAACTGCTGCAACATTTGGAGAACCAGTGTATGTACCTATTGACGAGATGCATCCTCAACGTCCTATCAATGCATATGGTGAATCAAAATTGATGTTTGAGAAGGTTCTGGAATGGTATCACAGAGCTTATGGTTTGAGGTTCAATATCTTCAGATATTTTAATGCAGCAGGCGCCTCTGAGAGGCTTGGCGAGGACCATGTTCATGAATCACATCTTATTCCACTTGTTCTGAAAGCTGCGCTTCGTGAAAGGGCGGAGAACAAAAAGAATTCTACAAAAAAGGATGTTACTATTACCCTAAATCAAAGTTTCTCAAAAATGCTTTCCGTTTTTGGAAATAATTATGAAACAAAAGATGGAACATGTATACGAGATTATATCCATGTGATTGATTTAGCACAGGCACACATTCTGGCAATTGAAAATTTAGAGAAGAGACCTAATGCCAAATACAATCTTGGGAATGGTCAAGGATTTAGCGTTTTAGAAGTCATTGAAACTGCAAAAAGAATAACGGACATTGATATCCCCTACCAGTTTGCAGACAGAAGGCCAGGAGATCCTGCAATCTTGATAGCCAGCTCTGAAAAGATTAAAAAAGAGTTAGGCTGGGAGCCGAAGTATCCTGATTTAGAAACAATAATAAAAACGGCATGGGAATGGCATTGTAAACACCCACAAGGTTACATTTTATGGGTAATGTGAAACTTGAGCAGTTTTTAGCCTGCTTTCTCTTCTTCCCTTTTCCCCCACTCCCGTTAAAGGAAAAACGCAGTATCTCCGGGCTAATAAGGATCTCAAAAACGGTAAAATTAAAGACCATAGAATTGCTGGCTGGTTTTTTAATATAAGTTCATCTCTCTAAAGGGTAAAGAATTGGAAGAGACTCTTAGTGAGGCAATACCTTTCCTAAAGAGGAAGGTGAAAACATCCGAAACGTACAAATAAGAAGAAATATTTGAAAAGCTGTCACTAATTCGGCTATTATGATCTTCTAAGAAAGGATAAATAGAAAGCAGATGATTCACAACAAAAAAGTTGTCGTAGTCCTTCCAGCTTACAATGCTGCCAAGACCTTAGAGGCAACCTATAATGAGATTCCCCATGATATTGTGGATGAGATTGTACTTGTAGATGATGCGAGTTCAGATAATACCTTAGAAATTGCCAAGAAACTTAAGATAGACACCTATGTCCACCTTAACAATAAGGGATATGGGGGTAATCAAAAGACGTGTTATAAGGAGGCCCTGAAAAAGGGTGCAGATGTGGTGGTCATGCTTCATCCTGACTACCAGTACACACCCAAGTTACTTACTGCATTAGCCTCTATGGTGGCAGTCGGGGAATTCGACATTGTGTTAGCTTCAAGAATCATCGGCAAGGGAGCCCTTAAAGGGGGGATGCCCATATACAAATACCTTTCTAATCGGTTTTTAACCTTGGCAGAAAATATCCTTATAAATCAAAAACTTTCTGAATATCATACAGGTTATCGTGCATTCAGTCGTGAGGTACTGGAAAAATTACCTATAGAAGAAAATGCTGATGATTTTGTTTTTGATAATGAAATATTGGTTCAGGCTGTATATTTCGGTTTCAGGATTGGGGAGATTTCGTGTCCGACAAAATACTTTGAAGAGGCCTCATCCATTAATTTCAAAAGGAGTGTCGTTTATGGTATCGGTGTGTTAACTACTGCCTTAAAATATTTTTTCCAAAAAATTGGTCTGGCTAAATTCGCAATCTTTGACGAGAAGGGAAGACATCTCGTAATTGAATAAAAATCTTATTGAGAATTCAGAAGTAAATTCTGTAACAGCAAAGTGATAATGTCCTATTAGAGCAAAGTAGAAATGTCCTATTTCATGAGTGCTAAACTGCCTGTTTTGGAGAGGAGGCAGGATGGCAGAAAGGGACATTATCACGATGAGTCAGAAGGAGATGAAGCGG
>JAPLJA010000155.1 GCA_026388815.1 Pseudomonadota bacterium | reverse complement strand
TGGCCATGACCTGCTGCTGGGTAAGCTTCCTCTTACTGCGGTCAACCAGCTCAAGAAACAGGATCCCTTTATTTGTCTCCCCCCGTTGAAAACCACCCGCTGCGGCGAAAATTGTGTCTATCTCGGGTATCCTTCTGGTTGTATCTTCTACCCGTTTCATCATAGCATCGGTAAAATCAATAGAAGAGCCAACCGGGGTTTCAAATCGCACCATGAAACTTCCCTGATCCTCTGGTGCAACCAGCTCCTTCCCGAGCGAACGCCACAATCCGATACTGATAATAAAACTAACCGAGGCAATAATAACGACGGTCATCCGGTGCCTGAGGGACATGGCCAAGACCTTTTCGTATCCGTCTTCCAGAAGGTTGTACCACCGTTCAAGGGTGGCATAGAATTTTCCATGCTTCTTCTCTACCGACAGATATCGTGAGCAGAGCATCGGGGTGAGGGTTAAGGCAACCAGGAGAGACAGGAGTACTGCAGCCGACACCGTTATGCCGAACTGGTAGTAAAAACGGCCGATCATGCCGTGGATGAAGGCGACCGGCGTGAAAACAGCGCAGATTGAGAGGGTTGCTGCAGTAGCTGCAAAGGCTATCTCCTTGGTTCCTTCTTTAGCGGCTGTTACCCGGTCCTGGCCTTCTTCTGCATGGCGGAAGGCACTTTCCAGAACAATGATTGCATCATCTACTACCAGCCCTACACAGAGAGAGAGGGCTAACATGGTCATGTTATTCATGGTAAAGCCGAGGGCATACATGAGAACGAAAGAGCCGATTAATGAAGTGGGGATGGCAAGAGAGATGATAATGGTCGGAGTGATCGTTCTGAGGAAGAGAAATACTACTACCGAGGCAAGCATCGCCCCGAGGAGGAGATCAATCTGAACATCGGCAATAGATTGTTTAATGAAGGTTGAGGAGTCAAATGCTACCTGAAGGTTGACTCCCGGTGGAAGGGCCTTCTGAATTTCTGCGAATGATTTCTTGACCCGGTTTGCAACCTCCAGGTGGTTTGAACCTGAGCGGGGAGTGACGCCCATGCCGATCGTGGTCTTTCCCTGGAAGCGTGCAGTGGTACGGCTGTCTTCCATGCCATCTTCGGCATACCCCACGTCTCTCAGCCGGATCGGCGCCCCCTCACGAAAGGCAAGAACTAAATCATTAAATGCCTCGACCGTGGGAAATTCTCCCATGGTCTTCACGGTGAGTTCCCGGATATCGCTTTCGATCCTTCCTCCCGGGATTTCCACATTTTTCGTGGCCAGGGCGGTGGTCACATCACCGGCGGTGAGCTGATAGGCCTCCAGTTTTTTTGCATCCAGCCATACCTTAACCTCCCGCTTTCTGAATCCGCCCATGAACACCTGTCCTACGCCGGGAATGGTTTGAATCCGGGGTTTTACGATCTCATCAGCAAACTGGTTCAGATATTGTGCTGCATGGGTGCCGCTCATGGAGAGCCACATAATGGGACGGGCATTTATGTCCAGTTTTCCGATGATAGGAGGATCAACGTCCTTGGGGAGTCTCCTCCTCGCCAGGGCAACCTTATCTCTCACGTCCTGGGCAGCGATCTCGATATTGGTCTCCAGTTGAAATTCAATCAATACCTGGGAGACTCCCTGAGAGTTAAAGGAGGTGATGTGTTTCACCCCTTCAATGGTACCGATTTCATCTTCGAGGATATCTGTTACCTCTGATTCTATTACCTCGGGGCTGGCAGACTCAAAAGCGGTGGTGATGGTAACAATGGGAAAGTCCACGTTGGGGAGGAGCTCCACGCCCATCCTGCTGCGGCAGATGAAGCCGAAGAGCACCAGGGAGGTAATGAGCATGGTGGTAAAGACTGGCCGATTAATGGAGGTGTCGGAAAGAGCCATATCGCCCTCCTAATAGTTTGCTGAAAAGGCAACTTTTGTAAGGATGATCAAAAATGTCCAGATGCAAGGCGCCCGAAATCCTGAGGAGTGAGGCGTACTTGGACGTACGCTGCAACGACGAAGGACGAGGGGAACGATGCAGATGGGCATTTTTCAGCAGCCTGTTAACTCACTTTTGCAGATTTTACAATTTTTGCAATGCTTACCGGGCTTCCTTCTACCAGCTCTCCTCTGGCGTAGAGTACGATCTGGTCTTGAGCGTCTATGCCGTTGAGGATTTCCACTTTTCCGGAAAATTTAGCACCCGGGGTTACCGGTTTATATTTAACCCTGTTATTTTCTACTGCCATGACAATGAATTTCCCTTCCCGTACGAGGACAGCCCCTTCGGGAACAACCGCTGCATTTTTATGGGAACCGATAGAAAGTTTTACATC
>JAPLJA010000040.1 GCA_026388815.1 Pseudomonadota bacterium | reverse complement strand
GTCCACATAGGGGATGCCGGCCTGATCTCCCAGCGTTTCAATAATTACTTCTTCAGTGAGGTACCCCAGGCGGATGAGTTCCTTGCCCAGCCGGAGGCCGCTCTTCTTCTGGCTTTCCAGTGCGCTCTTCAGTTGGTCCGGAGTGATCACCCCGGAAGCGATGAGCATTTCTCCCAGGAGTTTTCTTTTCTTTATCTCAGCCATTTATTACCATCTCCTTTACTCGCAGGCTGCTGAAAAACGGCCATCTGCATAAACGCGAAGCCCGCTCTTGCGGTAAATTCTATCGTAAGAACGACCAAACGTTTTATTCAGGATTTCGGGCGCCTTGCATCTGGACATTTTTGATCAGCCTCATAAACAGTTGCTTTTTCAGCAAACTTAGCGGAGTTCTTTTAGGTGATTCCTGACCTTCTCCGCCAATCCCTGATATGCCGGTCCAGAGACAGAGATGAACTTCTGGTAGTATTCTTCAGCCTTCCCTTTTTCTCCCATTCCCTCCAGGAGGACAGCCAGGTTATAGAGGCTTTCCGGATGACTGGGATTCAGGGACAGTGCTTTTTCAAGCATTGCCTTAGCCTTCACCCGGTCGTTGAGCTTCTTATAGAGAAGGGCGAGGTTGACATAGGTCTCAATGTTCCCAGGGTTGATTTTGATAGCCCCTTGATAATAAGCAAGTGCCCTGTCCCATTTCATCAGGAGATAGCAGTTCAGGCCGAGGTTATTCAGGACCTTTTCAGATGCGGGGTCCTGTTCCATGGCCTGTAAGAATTCATCCTCAGCCTTGAGGAGATTGTTTTCTTTCTGGAAGATGATGCCGAGGTTGTTATGGGCCTCGGGATTGAAAGCATGCAGTGCGAGAGAGGCAAGGAACTCTTCCTTCGCCCCTGAATAGTTGCCCTGGCTGAAAAGCTCCTGTCCCATCTCAAAGTGGAGACGGGTAGGGTTGGGGGACGGGGTGATGACCGGCGAAAGCGGAGGGGCAGACAGGTCTTTCTTCATCTCTCCCGGCAGCGTCCCGGGTGATTCCTCCTGGACCTTTTTTGCCTTCTTCCCGGGGACAGTGGATGAAGGCTTGATTTTTGCCTGTTCGGCGAGCAGTGTTGTTTTCTTGCCCTCAAGAGAAGGAGGGGCAGGGCGCGGACGTGGGTGGGGAACGGTGATGAATCTGAGCGAGAGAGGCGGCAAAGGTTCTATGGGATGCAGCCAGATCTCATAACAGAAGAAGGCGATGAAAACAAGGAACGGCAGAAAGACGAGGACAAAGAAGATGCGGGAGGATTTCTTCATCGAAGACGGTTGGAAGGCAAGGGGCAGGATGTCCCATCGGATGTCACTGCGCCTTTTTTCCTTTTCGACCTGCTTAAGCGCCTTTTCGATCAGACTCATGGTTCTTTCCCTGTAAGCCGGGCAGATGGAGGAAGGGGAGGGAACGGTAAAGAACCATCTTGGTCATGCTCCCCACGATCCCATCATCCCGTAAATGATACGCCCTCTGAAGGTTTTTAACAGCCTCTTCCAGTTGCTCATCAAACTGGTCATCGGGCTGATACTGTTTTAACAGCCCGATGTCGTGAAGCCTCTTCTTGAGCACCCTGACTGCTGGATGGTTTTTACCCTTCTTCATGATTCCGTTGATGCCGTCAAAATTCCTCCAGAGAATGACCGTGGACTTTGTCCAGAGGGATTCAAACTCCTGCAGGGGCAGGGTAATCTTCCCGTTCCGGGAGTCACCGATTACCGCCTCAGCAGGGGTAAGTGCAAGTAATGTTGCAAAGTATCGTCTGGACGGGTTGTCTCTAACAATCAGTTCAACGATGCAGGGGTAGTTGATCATCCGTAATTCTTCAATACTGCTTTTCAGCGAGGTTGTCTCAAAGGCAAAATCCCTGGCTTTGTCTGAGAAATTAAACGCCCTGAGATCGTTTCCCCAGAAGGTGAGTTCCTGGTATAGCCGGTCTTCCTGGATTCCCCAGATCTTGAGCAGCGTTACCATTGATTCCCGGGAACCGTCAGTTTCACCGTCAGTATGCATAATCCCGCTGAAATCAAAGGCGCCATGTGTGCTGTTTTTGCCTCCGCTCATCAGGACGTCGGGTATTCTTGCCTCAGCAAATTGACGGGGCATCTTGAACGATGAGGAACCCTTGATCACCCATTTCATCTGGAACAGGACGAAAAGAAGGATGGGAATCAGGCCAAGCATAATATAAGCCGGTTTGAGTTTTAACTGTAACCTCTGGTACGAGATCCCAAGGTTAGAGAGGCTCTCTCTCACCATGGCGTCGTTAATATCCTTTTTCTGGGCGATGTACCCGGCAAGGAGGGCTTTGTCACAGATGAGGTTAATGATGCGGGGTATCCCTCTCGAATGGGAATAGATGCTCCGGATTGCCTTAGGAGTGAAGTAGATGTCACCGTGTGAGCCTGCCCTTATCAGACGGTGGTGGATGTACCGCTCCACCTCTTCCTTCTCCAGGGGGCGCAGGTGATAGCGGACCGAAATCCTCTGATTCAGTTGCTGTAAATAGGGCAGCTTCAGTTTTTCCTGGAGCTCAGTCTGACCGACGAGGACGATCTGGAGAAGCTTCTCCTTCTCTGTTTCCAGGTTGGAGAGGAGGCGGACCTCTTCCAGGACTTCAGGTGAGAGGTTCTGAGCCTCGTCGATAATCACAACCACCGTTTCCTCTTTTTTTGAGCAGGCGAGCAGGAACTGGTTGAGCTCGTCAATGATGTCCTTCTTGCTTTCATTCCGGCTCTGAATCCCCAGGTCCTGGATGATTGCCCTGAGCAGTTCGGTTTCTGTGAGATTGGGATTAAAGATCAGGGCGCTGTGGGTCTTTGCACCGAGTTCAGCCAGGAGGGCGCGGCAGAGCGTGGTCTTCCCGGTACCGATATCCCCGGTAATCAGGATGAAGCCCTCTTTGGATTTAATCCCGTAAAGAAGATGGTTGAAGGCCTCTGAATGGTATTTGCTCTTGAA
This sequence comes from Pseudomonadota bacterium, assembly GCA_026388815.1. GTDB lineage: Bacteria > Desulfobacterota > WTBG01 > JAPLJA01 > JAPLJA01 > JAPLJA01. The sequence goes on along the minus strand of JAPLJA010000040.1, from coordinate 10,394 downwards.
GAGGAAAGAGGAATCAGGGGTAACGGAGAACGGTTTTTCTTTCAGGCCGTAGAAGTTAAGATACATGGATTACATCATCTCCACTTCATTCGGGTTGAGCAGACGGCGGAAGTGCTTTCCTCAGTTTCTCAATCCGCTCTGCATCGGCTGTGCTCATCTCCTCCATCCGGCTCCCGGTGATGAGGGTAGGGGTCAGCATGATGACCAGTTCTGTCTTTTTCTTCTCCTGCGTCGTATGCCGGAAGAACTTGCCAAAGTACGGGAGGTCCCTCATGAACGGTAGCGAGGTATCCACAGCAGTTGCCTTATCCTGCATGAGGCCTGCAATGACGATGGTCTCCCGGTCTTTGCACTGAACGACCGTATCCGTTTCCCTCACATCAATGATTGGTGCAGTATCCCCGATGACCGAGGTTTTCTCGCCCACTTTTTCCGTAATGCTTGGATGGATATTCATCGTGATCACACCATCTGGACTGATCTGAGGGGTTACGCTCAAAACAATCCCGATGGTGATGTACTGGGCATTACTTGACGTGGTGGTTGCGTTTACCGTTATGTCTCGACTCGTCTCAAAAAACACGTCCTCCCGCGCAACCTTGATGATGGCAGGTTGATTGTTCAGAGTAGAGATGCGAGGGCTTGAGAGGATGTTTACCGTTCCCTGTTCAGAAATCGCCTCCACAATATCGCTCAGCAGGACATCGGTATCTGCCGCCCCGATCCGGAAGAGACCGCCGAAAGGCATGATGTTGAAAACCCCGGGGATTTCGGTGGTCGAACCGGTTGAGGTTCCTGTACCCGTTCCTCCTGTGGTGTTGGTTCCAGATGTTCCGCTATACCCTGGATAACCGGTAGTCCCTTTCGCCAGTCCCCAGGAGAGATTAGACATGCGGGGAAGATTCTGGATGAACTTCCAGTCAACACCTGCCTGATAGTCCTTGGAAAGGGTTACCTCGATGATCTTTGCCTGAATCATCACCTGCCTTTGAACCGTACCGGATATGGTCTCTAAAAACTCAGCCACTTTGTTCAAATGCTTTGGATAATCGGTTATGACGATGCTGTTTGATGCCTTGCTGATCAGAATCTGGCCTTCAGGGGAAAGCATGCCCTTGATCCCTTTTTCAATGTCTCCCCACAGGTCGCTCGTTCCTTTGCTTTCCACGTTGCTGTAACCGCCGCTTAAGCTTTGCCCTTGTGTACTTGGAACACCGGTCATGGTGCCACTGGTTCCGGCGGCTCTCCCCCCGATGGCACCTGAAACCAAGGCAGTGCCGGTGCGGACAGAGGTAATGTAATTCAGAGAGAAGATCCTCGTCTCCATCTTGGGCTTGAGGATACGAATGGAATTCCCTTCCTTCCGGTATTCGAGGCCAAGAGGCGAGAGAATGGTTTCCAACGCCCTCTCCAGAGTTACGTTTTTCAAGTCCGCCGTTACCTTCCCTGTTGCATCCGGATCTATGGTGAAGCTGAGATTGCCATCCTTGGAGAAGGCGAGGAGGATCTCCTGTATATCTGTATCCCGTACCGACAGGGAATAAAGCTTCCCTTCAGCCCTCATTTTTTCTTCTACCTGGGGTACAACGAGTTCCTCTAATTGTTGCTTCTGCCCGGTTTCCTTTCCTTCTTTACTGAGCGCTGGAGGAGCTGAAGGCACTTCAGCCTGTTTCGGGGTTGCGCATCCTGACATGAGGAAGATGAGGGTAAGCCCGATAATTTTCTGATACCTGTTCTTTATCATCATTTCCCCCACTCCTTGGGACTGATTACCGTTACGGAAGGCAGGTTTCCATAGAGAGCGAGAGCCTTCCTGCTGCCGTCCCGTGCTAATAAGATTACCTGGTCTCTTCCAATCTTCAGCACCTTCTCCCCGTTGATCACATCCCCTTCCCGCACGATCTGGTGATTGATGGCTGCCATGCTTGTCGTCCCTCTCCTGAAGATTGCAGTGAGCTTTGATTCCACCATCACTTCCCTGGCGGCAGATTCACCTTCGCTTTCTTCCGCTACCGTTCGTATCCCGGCAGGCAGGGTAAACAAATCTTTGCCTCTCTCCTCCTGTATCTCGCCAGGAGAAGCCGCAGGAGAGGGTACCGGCCCTTTCTCTTCTGCTGTGATTTTCTGAGGTGGGAGGGGAGGAAGCAGAGCAGTATGCAACAGCTTTCCTCCCCTTTCCGAAGGCAGGAGTATTGGTATGAGGATGATGACTATCCATGCTCCGATAATCCCGAGGATGATGAGATTTTTGGTCTTGAGACTCAAACCTTCCCTCCCCGTAAGAAATATGTCTTCAGGATAAGACTGACCTTCAGGATCCCTTCCCCCTTTTCTCCTTTCTCGATCTGGAACTGGTCAACCATGGTCAGAATGGGCATCTCTTTCAGACGATCGAGGAAAAGAGTAAATGCCTCATAACTGCCTGTCAGTTTTAATTCAATTGCATACCTCTTCAGGGGAGCGTTCGGTCCGCCCGTTTTTTCTTTGGGGACGAGGGAAAGGGTTTTGATATTCAACCTGCTCGTTTCAGCAGCCAGACCTTTCAGGAAGGTAGAAAAATTCTGCTCGCCGCTGAGCTTCCCCTGGTAGGCTCTAACCCTTTCTCGAATAACCTGCAGCTCCCTTTCGAGCCTTTCTTTTTCTGCCCGGAGGACAATTGCCTGGTTCATTCCCTCATCTATGGTCTTGAGTTCTTCTTTTACCCTCACTACCTCTTTCTTTTTCGGGGTATAGAGAAAGGCGTTGAAGAGCCAGAGAGTTATCACTGTGAGGGTCAGGACTGATATGAGCGTTTCTCTTCTGCTGAGTTTCATCTTCTCCCTATGATGGTAACGGGCTGAGAGAACAGAGGAGAACGAAATCAGTCGCAGGCTGATTGAACCCTCGGTTCTCTCCCGTTGAGACCAGGGTAATGGTCTCAAACAGCGGAGATTTCTCCAGAACCTCAATGATAGTGGCGAGTGTCGTGAGCCTCTCCGGGTCACTCCCGAACACAATCCCCTCCAGCCGAATCCTTTTCCCTCTTGCAGCAGGAAGCTGGGCCTCACCGGTCACTTCCTGCATTTCAAGGGCAAGTTTTCCGAGACAGAGATTGGTGATGTCCAGTCCGTTGATAAGTTTCAATACCTCTGGATAGTGAGCCTGAAAATATGGCAAAGGCAAGAAAGCGAATTCTTTTTCTATCTCCGCCTTCTCTTTCCGGAGCGATTCAATCTTGTCTATCGGAACTGAAAAAGAAGACAGGGCAGCCTTTATGCGGAGGAGTTCCCCCTGGTGCAGTCGGTACGAGCGGTCTATCCGGTAATAAAAGGAGAGGAGCAGTGAAAGGAAGAGGAGGGGGAAGAGGTAAAGAGCATACCGCTGCAGTTCAACGGTTTCGAGGAATTCAGGTTGTGGCGGGAGCAGGTTGACCTCCCATGCTTTTCCTATGGCCAGCCCGAGCGCCAGGGGAAGGTCCGGCTTCGCTGCCTGGAGGTCTGCCACTCGATCGGAAGAAATTTCAAGGGGGATGTTCTGGAAGGGATCAAGGAGTGTCACCTCGATGCCCAATCCGCCGGTCAGGTATTCCTTCAGGTTTTTCATTTTTGCACAGCCGCCGGAGATGAAGATCCGGTTGACACCTTTTTCTTTAAACTGGGTTTTGTAGAAGTCGAAAGAGCGGATGATTTCGGTTAAAAGCCTCTCGAGGATGGGGCGGATGATAAACATGATCCGGGAAAGCGGTATCTCCTCTTCTGTCTTTTTCTGTGTTTCTTTAAGAGGAATTCCATATTCCCTCTTAATCGCCTCTGCTCTTTCCAGGCTCAGCGTAAACAGCTTGCCTTCAGCAGTGAAGGGTTCAGTCAACACCTGAGTCAAATGGTTGCCTGCGATGTAAATCTCGCGGGTGAACTGCAGATGGTTATCCTTTATGATGCTGATGGAGGTTTCTTCAGCCCCCAGCTGGATAAGGGCAACTGCCTCGTCTTGTGTTGACTGGCCGGATTGCCTGTAAGAGTACTGCAGGGCAAAGGGAGCCAGATCGATACCACTTACCGAAGGCAGTATCTCATCGAGGGCTGTGATCTCCTCCTGGATTTTTCCCTTCTGGGCAGCCACCACCAGGAGGTCTATCTTTTTAATTCCTTCTTCTTCCTTTTCGCCTCTCCCCTGAAAGATAATCGTTGCATCCTCCAGCGGGAAGGTAAACTGCTTTTTTCCTTCCCACCGGATGGCAGATTCAATCTCAGATTCCGGCATGACCGGTAAGGTCATGCGTTTGATTGCCGCTGATGGATCAGAAAAGACGAGGGTTACCTGGTCTGGTATTTTGGAGCACTGGCTCAAGACATCCTTAACTGTCTGTATCCGGAGGGGCGAGGTTCTTTTTTCCCTTCCCCTTGCCTCGGCGGGAAGCTCCTTTATTACATAATTTACGAGGGAAATGTCGCCCCTCACCTCCGAGATCTCTACCATCTTTACGGCATAAGAGCCGATATCCAGTCCAACGCTGGTCTTGTTACCCTTCGTTGATTTCGACTTGAAGATAGAGATCTTTTTAACCATACTGAATGTTACCCGGCAATGATTTTACTGATGATGTCTGTTATTTTTTTCTTTTCATACAACCGGTACCCGTTGATCGGGTGGCGCACGGCCGTTAACTTGCCGGTCTTGTCCCAGCGCCTCAGAGTAGCCTCGCATACCTTGAGCATTCGGGAGGCCTCTTTGATTGACAGGTAATCTTTTAATGATTCCATAGGTTAGCCACCCATGATATGGTTATATAACATTAGAAATGCTTATACAAAGGACACAATAGATTGTCAAGAGAAATTTATAGAAATTTATAGAAAATTATAATAAATTTGGGTTGCGTTTAACGGTTGGGGTTGCGCAGTTCGATAAGACCGCAAGGCCCGCCGAAGGCGGGTAAATTCTATCGTAAGAACGACCAAACGTCTTATGTAGGAACGACCAAACGTTTTTTCGACATAAGACGATCAACGGAAGACGAAACGAGTCGCGCAACCGTTGAACGTGAAACGATTTATTAGTTATGGAACAATCTCCCTCCAGTAATTCAGTGTAGTGCCCCAGGAGGGGATTGGTACGTCGAACGTGCCTGTATCAGTAAAAACCCTCTTTACCTGGCGGTAGCTGTTTTCTACCTTACACTTTGCAGTGACAGAATAGACATTGGAGGAATAGCAGAATTCTGTGGTGGTCACAGAGCCACCGGTCCAGCTTGAGGTCTGGGTCTCGTTATAGTAAGAGGCGTCGCAGTTTTCTTTAATGGCGTCTATCTCGGCAGCGGTTAAATAACTCGTCTGGGTATCTAAGAATCGAGCAAAGCTGGAACTGGAATCACCAGGATTGACGCCAGGATTGGAACTGATCATGGATGAAAAAGGGTTAGGAGGAACAACTACTATGCAGTCTGCGGTGCCAGTCCTTTGGGTGATGATGGCACTGGCTAAAGAGGCAGCATCACCAACTTCGAGAGCGAGCGGGTCAAACACCGCCTTAAGCACCTGAAGCGGGGCGGTGTTGATGTTGATCGGAGCACGGGAACCAGTTGGTATCTGGACATTTGTGTTTACCCAGGGATAGACGGTGATGTAGTTTTTGATCAGGTCGTAGTAGGTTGAGGTCATGCCGGTGACCTGCATAACCTCCTCAATGCTGTCAAACCAGTTGCTTCCCCGGTAAGTGACGATGTTGGTGGCCAGGGTATTGGCTGTTGCATCAGCGATACCGCACTCCACCATGAGGTAGCGGAGAAGCGACTGGGTAGCATAGTTCAGGTGAACCTTCCCTGCCTCGTCGTCAATGGGCAGGGATTCAACCACGCCGTTACCGAGTGCTATATTCCAAGTTATTGGTGTGCCAAACGTGGTAAACCAGGGTTCTGCTGAGGAATCGGCCTTCAGCATGACCCGGATGCAGAGGTAGTCTATTTCCAGGTAATAGCCTTCGGCATTATTCCTGTATGCCCGGATGCGGAAGTTACTGCCGCCTGCCGCCATGAGATCATTCCAAGTCGGTGTTACACTCATGGTAGTGAAGACAGGTGCACCAAAACTGGTAGCACTCACGGTAATGGGACTGCCTACATTCGTGGGCGATGTCCATGAACCGTTCAAGGTATACTGTAATTGAACAATCGGATCTGCAGTCCCTGTACCACTTTTTATTGCCCTGATTCCGATTTCCATGCCAATGATCGGGGTGCCGCGGAGGTTGTACCTCTGCTGGAAGTCATAGACCTGAACATCGGCACCTATTGTAGCATTTAATGTACAGTAAGATGGGGTGGAGGAGTTTGCCAGGGTGGTTCCATAGAAAAGTGTCATTTCGTAATTGCTCCCATTCAACTCGCCGGCAGAGTAGGCAGAATATCCGTCTAAGCTCGGTGTTACGCAGTAACCAGCAGCCGTAGGGTCGTCGAACTGAATAGCAATGGTATCGTCGCGGATAGCCCGGATGCCTCTCTCTATCCCTGCCTCGGCGAGGGAGAATGCCTGAAGCGAGTAGAGCTGGTTCACCGATATCTGGCTCTCCACCATCACGAGAGAGACTACGGCAAGGCCCAGGACGCTGAGGAGTAGGAGAAGCATGATGGCGGTGAGAAGGGAGACACCGCGTTCGCCGATAAGGATTTTTTTCATATTCATGAGAGCAGTCTGGATTGTAGTGAACCACATATATAAGTAGACATAAAAGGAGTCATTGCGATCCGCCGCAGGCGGAGAAGCAATCTGTTGAGATTGCCACGTCGCTTAAGCTCCTCGCAATGACCACTTTCTTTTGTCATTCTATATAGGTTCATGACAGGGCAGTTCTCCTCAAGGCGCGTGATTGAATGGTCAGACTCTGCCCTTCCCGGGATACGGTAAAGGTGATGGTGACCTGGTTCGTATCACCGCTGAATGTAAGGCTGCTCACGTTGTCGAGTATGAGCGTATCTCCTGCTGCGTCGATCGTCCTTCTTAAGTTCCCGCTGGCAAGGTAATAGCGGTAGGTCTCATTGATACCGTCACTGTCGTCATCATAGGTGAACGAAATATCGGTTGCACTGGTGATGGTAATGGTTGCCGCCTGCCGTATTTCCCTCACCATTCTGTCCAGGACAATCCGTTCATCCTGGAGAACATCGCTCCGGGTCTCAATGAGCGTGTAGGAATCTGTTCCGAGGGAGAAGAAGTTTAAGAAGATGTATGCGATTATGCCCGTGATAACGATCGTTACCACTATCTCAATCAATGTGAAGCCTTGCTCTCGTTTCGTCATCGTACCATGTTCCATCAAGAGTGATTGGAAACAACAGTGGTCAAAGTCGTGCTCGTACCGGAACTGTGGGTTACCTTCACCTCAACCTTTTTATAATTCGTGGCGGGTACAGAAGCTTCGAAATTTTGATCCACATAACTCACCGTGACCTGATAGGAATAGGCAGTAAAGGGACTTGCGAACGTGACGCTCGGGCTTGAAGTGGCGGCAAAGCCCAATTGTTTCGTTTCTTCCATCTTGTCCTGGGCAAGTTCAAGGGCGATTGAGGTTGCCTCAGTATCAGCGCTCCCCTTGAGTGAGGTGGTGAACATCTGGATAAGAGGGACAACAGCGATCCCAACGATCACAATAATCATGATGAGCTCGATGAAGGTGAAACCCTTTGCTTTTTTCCTCATGTCAAACCCGAAAGTACGGGCGAACCGGCGGCTCGCCCCTACAAATCGAAACCCGAAACTTTGGGCGCAATGAATTGCGCCCCTACATAAGACCGCAGGCCGTCAGGCCGGAGGCCGCTCCTGCGGTAATTCATTTTTGTCATTTTATTCCGCACTCCGTATTCCGCAATTGTTTAATTTATGCTCACCTTCCCGGTATTGGCGGCTACGGTGATGGTTCTCACCGGTGCTGAGCCAGCATTCGAGATGGTTACAGAACTCCCGCCCCCTGTTACCGGCGCTCCGAGGGCATCGAATTCCACTGTATAGCCACTGTCAATGGTGACTCCGTCATAGTCTCCTGTATTGAGCTGGACGGTGTATGCCCCTCTTGTGAAGGAATCTGTAATGATGGTACTTGTGGTTTCCTGATAGATAGAATAGGTATTGGTTGGGCTGGCATTGAAGATAACGCCGTGATTGGTCTGGGTGGATATGGCAAGCTGCTGGGCGTACCTGATGTCAGCAGAAATCTTCCGTGAGGCGGCATTGACCCTCGTCCCGGTGACCCCGGTCATCCTTGGTGCGATGAAAGCAGCAATAATCAGGAGCACAACCACCACCATGATAAGTTCGATGAGGGTAAAACCGGAATAGGGATTAGGGATTCGGGGTTTAGTGGGAAATGTAGATTGATTGTGATCTTTATTATGTTTCATTTTATTAGCCCTAACCCCTAAATCCTAACCCCTGTTTTTCACCTAACCCCTAACCCCTTATCCCTAAAAGCATAGCTTATACTCAAAAAAATAAAAATGAAAAGGGTGAATAAGGTAATTGCCTTCCCTATCCTGAAACTCACAGGATCATACACCATGGCGATGCGGTGAGTTCCCGCAGGCAACGGTACAGCGCGGAAGGCATAATTGGCCTGATAGATTTTTGTCTCTCTCCCGTCAAGGTATGCCTTCCAGCCGGGATAAAATGTCTCGCTGAGAACTAATATCTTCGGCGTGGGAAGAGAAACAGTTATTTCTATTGTATCATTTTTATATTCACTGATTTTAACGCTCTCCTTTATCCCCGGAACAGGCTCCGTTCCTTTCCTGATGAACTCTTCGCGAGGAACTTCATTCAGAAGAACCAGTTTCTCAGGGCTGAATTGCCTGTCTTGCAAAATTTGTTTTGCTTTCATCTCGTCTGTGACCACCTGATAACCTTCAGCCAGAAAAGCCCTCGGTAAACACTTCCTGTTCCGGTAGAGATAGCATACATCTTTTCGCAACAGTTCATAATTGCTGCTCTTCAACGGCTCCGACCACAGCACATATTTAACATTCAGAAAATCAATCAGCCTCGTTGAGTCAGGAAGAGGTGCCGTCGTGATCAGGGTAAGTATCTTATAATAGTTCTTCAAGGTCAAGATGGAGAATCCGGTGATATCAGAGATGTTCCTCTCCATGAGGAGATTGGGAACTAAGAGTTCCTTGTTGAGGGAAAGGTACTCTTTGGAGCTCTTAGATACAAAATGGAAGTTGTTGTAGATTCTCCTGTCCACGTAGATCCGGTAGGTGTCCCTGTCCTTTAAGATAAGTTGAAGATTGGGTTCATTATTGCCGTGAAGTAATGTCCTGTCAACAGTGAGATAATATCCGAGATTTCCCAGGAAGAGGTCTGCGGTGAGGAGGAGAATGAATCCCTGGGAAGCGATGGACCTCGCCCATGATTTATTGACCACGAGGGAGAACCAGAGGCCGCTTGCAATGGCAAAAAAGATGACCCTCTTCAGGTTGTGAATGACGGAGGGAAGGCCGATCACGCTCTCTCCCATCCATTTTCTTTCTGTGAGAAATGAGATGAGAGATTTTTCAAACAGAATCCGGCTGCAAGAGAGAGAAAGAAGATGGTGATGAACAGGTATTTCACCGGATAGCGGATGAGATTGAAGAAGGGCAGGGTATGGAAGAGATATTTATAAACAGGGGTATACCTTCCAAGTGAGAGGATGAGGCTCAGTGCCATGAGGGCAATGATAAGAATTCTCCTTTTGCTTTTTTCTTTGACGAAGAAGAAAAAGAGGATAAACGGGATGATGCCTACATAAATTGTCTTGAGCCATGACTGGTCTTTCCAGTAGTAATCAAAACCTTTATAGAACATATCAGGGATGAGAAGGTACATGAGATTCTTGGGTGCGAGGGACCAGAGCGCTGACTCTTCAAACTGTACGCCCTCTGACCGGATAGAGTTACGGATGAGCTCATAGAATGGAATCCACTGTATAGCCATCAGCATGAGGAAAAACGATATTGATACGAGGAAGAGAAGGAACCTTTTTGAAAAAGGGGACATTACCTCCGGTGGTTCAGTCAGGTATGGGCAGATGGTCAGAATTCCCATGATGGGGAGCGTAAAGAGAAAAACTTCAATGCCCCCTGCTGAGAACATTACTCCCAGAAAAACGCCGCTGTAAAGAGCATACCGGAAAGAAGAGAGGGTGAGTGACCGGAGGAAACAGATAAGCACAAGGGGGAACCAGGTTACGGAGAGCAGGGTAGAGAGGACGTTGTGTACGGAGAGGAGATATCCTCCGAAGGTGAAGGAGACAGAGGCAATAATACCCGCGCTGTCACTCCCCTTGAGCTCCTTTACGAGAAGGAAGATGAAGATGCCGGCTAAAAAAAAATGGAGGATGATGGTGATGTTAAAAGCATCATCCAGCGGAAGTAAGTAATAAATGATGCT
>JAPLJA010000150.1 GCA_026388815.1 Pseudomonadota bacterium | reverse complement strand
TTCCTGGATGATCTGATCGAATACCTTGGCATCACCCCGGTCCCAGGCATCTTCTATCCTCGTTTCATACGCCTTCGTATCGATGGTGGCAGCTCTTAAAGCTGTTCCAAACGCCACCACGCACATCATTACCATAATAATTGAAATTACTTTTCTTAACCCTCTCATTTTTCCCTCCTTCATTATTATTTTTTTGTGGGAAATCCCATCTTCCTTCTTTCCTCACCCGCTTCGTCCATCTCGTTCCTCATCTGGAGCATCTTTTCCATGATATCCGGCCTGGCCTCTGAGATCTTGGGGAAAAGTTCCAGGTAGGTGTTTCCCAGGAGCTTGAAGAGGAGATGGAAGTCCATGGTGCCGGGAAATATCTTCCCCACTGTGCTGGGGAGCTCAGCCATGTAATCAAGGTCTTCAGCGGTCAGATACTTCTGGAGGTCAATCGCAACCATCTTCCTCTTTCCGTATTCTTCATAACAGTTAGTCCGGTACCAATCGATATAGCTCTGAATCCCCTCGCGGTTGGGCTTTCCGTCGTGCAGGGCGAGGGTGACAGCATTTGCCACCTTCCACCCGAAGCAGATGGCACTGGGGATACTTACCTCCTGAATCCAGGTGGCATCGGAGACGAGGATAACGTTGTCCTTAAAGGGATCTTCGAGCGCCATGTAGACATTGACAATACAAGACACATTACCATCCGGAATTATCCGTGCCTTTTTAAACCAGTTCGAATAGACCGGAGACTCCTTCATGAACCACTCAATCTTCTTATCAAGGTCAACCTTCCAGTCATGGGTCAGGTGGCCGATGTGGCAGACTCCCTGCTTGTACATGGGGAGAACGCTGTAGTAACCCTGCATGCTGAGAATGATGTTAAAGCCATTTAACTCATCATAGTCCACATCTGTCACCTCCACACCGATATGCCGGGAGGTGGCAAAAAAAGTCCTCTCCTTATTGAACCCCATCAGCCTGGCCACCCGGGAGTTCGAGCCGTCCGCTGCTACACAGAAAGGGGCTTCAAATTCCTGGCCGCCTCCAACGATTGTTACCTTGTTGTTACCGGCTTTCACTTCGGTGACATTAGTATTGTTATATATGTCCACACTTGTTTTTTCACAGTCCTCCAGCATCCTCTGCAAAAGGACCTCTTTATTGAGCGCTATCGCTACCCGGTTCTTCTCAGGATCCTTGGCAAGTTCTTTCCAGTTGCCGAACCTCACTTTTTTTCCACCCGGCGAGTTGATGCAGAAGCCGAAGACGTTTGTATGGGGACCGTCATAGGGAACTGAGAAGCCGCCTACCGGGAAACCGATCCGCTTATCCCGGGGATTGAATTTAGCGAGTTGACCGAACGTGTATTCATTGATGCCGACCACCCCTCCATCAAATCTCCTGTTTCTCCAGATCTCGGTCTTTCTGTCCAGGATTGCCACCTTGAGGCCGTTTTCTCCGGCGACTCTTCCGGCCATCAGGCCGCAAGGTCCGCCACCTACAATGACGAGATCATACTTCTTGGCCATGCATCCACCTCCTTTCTTACAGACTGGTTCTGCTTATAACCGGGCCAAAGCCTCTTTTGTCAGTTCCGCAAAGGCCTTGATAAGCTGGGGATGATCATTCCAGCCGTCCAGACAGACAATTTCGATATCCGGGTCGATCAATGCTGATCTCACCTTCGTGGGAATATCGTAGTTCACATGCATGCCGTCAGTTGAGCCGAAACTGGCGATAGAGATTACTTTCTTTACATTTTTATCTACCAGATTTTCTACGGCTTCCGGCAGTTCCGGGTGGGTAAATTCATTGAACCCCTGGACAATGTTATCCCAGACAAATCCTCTCTCAATTAAGGCTTTTTTCACACAGGCACAGAAGGCAGTTTCCTGCGCTTTACACCTGGTGTTCTCAAGGCAGAGCCTGGTCCATTCATCCGGTTCTCCATGGGAGGCAAGGACGATCCCTATCTGCTCCCGTGGTGTGTTGCCTGCAGCTTTGGTAATCATTTCTACTACCACCTCGGTCGGTTCAGAGCGATAGAAGAGGGGTTTGGCCATTACCCACGTTACTCCCTTTTTATCGAGCTCAAGCTTTTCAATCTTGTTCCTTACCTCGCCGGTATGCGTGGAGTCGGTCTGAAGCATGGGGACGAATACGATCTTCCTGATTCCATCCTTAACCATCTCAAGAGCAACATCAGTAAAGGAGGGGCCAATAAATTCATTGAAGCCAATCCGCACATCATGTTCCGGGAAATATTTTGCCATCAGTCCCTTCTGTCTCCTGCATGCTTCAGCGTGCCGGGATTTGCCACCCATTACCTTGTACTTCTCCTCGATCTCTGTGAGCATCATGGGAAAGGCGTCATCCGGGGGAACTTCAAGGCCCGTCTCCCTGAACTCTTCAAACATTTCGTGCAGTCCCTCAGTCCAGGCCTCTTCGTCAAAGGTTTCTGGTTCCCCATGCCCTACCATCAAGATACCGATTTTTTCGCCCTTCTTTACTTCCTTCATAATACTACCTCCCTTTTTTTATATTTCTATTTATTACTGTATACTTCTTTGCACTCTGAAAAAGTCCTCGCATCCTTTCAGTCTATTAATCGAATCTTTCTCAGGATAGTGCAGGCCATATCCATTGCATCCGAAAGGTCTTTCCTGTCCTTAAAACTCAATTTTCCAAAGACATCTTCTACCTCTTGCCGCCTCCTTTCCATAAATACCTTCCGCATCTTTTTGCCTTTCTCTGTCAACGTTACTTTCACTACCCTTCTGTCCTGCTCATCCCTTCTTCTCTCCGCAATCCCTTCCTCAACCAGGCTGTCCACCATATCCGTCATCGTGGGCATGCTCACATAGGCATTGCGGCTCAGTTCGGTCATGGTATATTCCCTATCATCCTTGAAAGCAGTAAGGGCTTTGAGCTTCGATATGCCAAAGTCATACTGTTTTCTCGTATCCTGATAATCTGCTACCTTATTTAAGAACTCGATGAGCAGGTTCCTTACCTTCAGCACCTGTCCATCAAATTCATCTACCGGTTTATCTCCACTCTTCTCAGCCATTGTTTTTCCCTTTAGCGGCAAAATAGTAACATTGCATCAGGCATATTTTTTAGTAAAAATATTAGGAAAACAATATTTAGGTAGTAAAATATATTATGCCGAAGTATTTTGTCAAGACTTTTTTACGGCAAGTTATGGGGAAATAAATTCAGAGGCTTTAAAGAGGTTATAAAGCTTTAATTCTGAAAAGAGACCATGGGTTCTTTCATCAATTCACCCCTCTCGAACCTCTCGATAGAGAGGGATGAGATATCGAACTCTTTCGCTTTCCCTCCCATGATCAACTGGGCGATCAATCTGCCGGTCACAGGGGAGTGCATA
>JAPLJA010000033.1 GCA_026388815.1 Pseudomonadota bacterium | reverse complement strand
AGTCCAGGAGCTCGTGTTCTCTACGGTGGTCTTCTGCATCTCCTCTGAGAAAACTGCCTGAATAGTGGAAGTAGTTGTTGCCACCGGCTTATTGCCCGTAATGTTCACGACCGTCGGTATAATCCGGTCAATCGTGATGGGCGATGACTGCACGATGGTGTTGAAATTGTCAAGCGAGGCCTGGACTACAATCTGCTTCTCTGTGTTAGCGGCTATAGCTGAGTTGCCTGCTGCGATACCTCCTCCAATCTGGAAGTAGAGGTCTATGCTGCCACTGCTGTTGGAAACACCGTTGATGGTGTGGGTGGTGTTGGTGTCATCCACCAGCTTGCTTGTTCCGCCATCAGTATAGTCTGCCTGCCAGCCAAGGGTATTCGGCGTTAACGGCTGAAGAGTTGTGGCTGTATAGTAGGCAAGGCGGGCTTGATACCCGACGCTTGCTGTAGTAGCCACCGTAGCGATAAAGGCGTCATCCTCAATCGTACCGCTTAGGATAGGCCTGCCAGCCGCGAAGGGACCGTAGTAGTTGGTTGAAGCGCCAACGCTCGTCTTGCTCAGAGTGACTGACGTAACTGTAGACCCCGCCGGCAAGATGTTATTAGCGGTATGGTCAGCATCTGCATTTATCGAGGTCATGGTCGGTGAGGTAGCCGTATCCAAGACATTGGCAAATTTCAACCCGCTGCTTCCCGTCTTGACCGTGGTTGACGCGTCTGTATAAATGCTACCCGAGGTGAGGGTCACATTTACCTTGGTCGCGTCAGACCCGTCAATGGCTACGGTAGCACGTATTGGTGTCTCATTAACGAGTCCACCGAGTAGAATACCGTAGACATCGGGCAGGTCGGTAATGTCAAGGCCTGTACTAAGGGCAGTAGATTTTGTCGTGCTTGAATTAATGCTGCAGTTAAACTGCAGGGTAAAGGCTTGTGTGTTAGATGCAATGGCTGACAAAATCTTGGGCAGCTTCAGGACATTTACCACGCCCACGGTGTTTGTCACCGCTGAGCCCGTGTTCCCGTTGGTCACTACCTGGAAGCTGAGACCGGTGCTATCAATAGTCTCGTTGTATATGCTAACGGGTATTACTGTCAAGACGTCATTTCCACCCGAGCCCTTGAATGTAAGGGACGCAGTACCTGTCCCAATTGAGTCCACCTTTACTCTGTAGGTCTTGGCATCGTTGCTGAATCCAGCAGAAGAATACCCAGTACCAGTATATGGACTCACAACTATTGAGGTCGACGTAATAGTTGATCCCATGGCAATAGTGATACGATTGGAATCAAACTTTAACCCCGAAGGACAGATAACGGCAATAGTGCTTCCTACCACCATATCCGACGCTGTTCCGTTGATGGTAATATCACCCACCAGCTGCTTCGAGGTTGTGGCATTGTTGGCTATGGTTACCGCCACGCCGCCGTCAACAACTACTACGGCTGCATCTGCTGTGGCGGCCAAACCACAAAGGAGCATAATCGCCAACATCATTATGCTCACGAAGTTCTTATTTTTCACTTTCATCCTTTTCTCCTTTCAAGATTGCGGTTTCAAAGTCAACCAGTTTCATTTAAAGAAACCTTTAACCTTTCCACCTGTCAACTTGAACTTTCAAAAAGCGCTGTTGAAATTACTTCCAAAAAAAATCCACAATTTCCTATCCCCTTTTTTTTTAGCAACCATCACCTCCCTTTTTATTTGATGTTTTTTAAATAACTCATAAAAACTAAGATGCTAAACATAACATGTGACTTTTTCTTTTTTTCTGCGTCCCTGGTCCTTTCTATCACCTTCTCGTTTATGTGAAACATGTGTACTTGATCTTAGCTTTCTTTGTAGAACCCACCTACTATTTTATACCCTTATACCTAAACCAACAAATGCTTGTCAAGCATTTTTTCGGAGAAAATTCATTCTCATTGGTATCAGTAACTATAAATGATGTAATGCTTTTTACCACCACGACTTAAGACCTGTTGAATTCCCCAATTCCGCTCAATTAATATCTACTATAAAAATCTTTGTCAAGCTAAAATTATTGTATTTCAGTTAATGCCTTTATCATATTATAAGCCTCTATACGATATTTCTCTTCCGCCTTCCCCGAGGCAATGAACTTTTTATAACATTCAACAGCCCTGGTCCTGTCACCCAGCGCCCGGTAAACCTCCCCCAGGTTAAAATAAGAGAGGACAAAATCCGGGTCAAGCGAAATGACCCTCTCATACTCTGAAATTGCTTCTTTGAACATTTTCCGGTCATACAGGGTGGCAGCAAGGTTAAAATGCGCCCAGGTAAAGTCCGGCTTAAGCACGAGGGCCTGTTTAAAACAGGATTCGGCTTTTTTCAGAAGTCCTCTGCGATAGTAGATAATTCCCAGATTGCTCCAGGCTTCCACATACTCTGGATTTAACTTGAGCGCGAATGTGAACTCTTTTGCGGCCTGATCAAATTTACCCTCGTCCATATAGACCGCACCCAGCGTGTTATAAGCATCCTGGAGATTGGGTGCCAGTTCCTTCGCCCTCTTCAGAATCGCTTCCGCCTGCGAGAGCTGGCCTTTTCCCCGGTAGATCACACCCAGGTTGTTATGAGCTTCAGCATTGAAGGGGTTCGACTCTATTGCCTTCTGATAATAAATCGCAGCCAGGTCATAGTTACCCTTCACCTTGTAGATTGAACCAAGATGATTGTAAGAATCAGAGAAACGGGGGTTCAGGCGGATTGCCTTGTTGAGATTGATGAGGGCATCCTCTACGGATCCGGCAAAGAAATAGGCACGGCCCAGATTTGAAAACGGCCGAGCTTTCTTCTCAGACTTCCAGGCAGAGTCCTTCCAGAGCGTGACTTCGTTCTGCCAGATGGCGTTGCGGGAGAAGGAGAGGAGCGATAAGGCAAGTGATATTAAAATTATCAGTAAGCGGTCAGCTTTCAGCATTCAGCTCTCAGCTTTCATTTAATTAATTTAAATAAGCTATCAGCTTTCAGCGGTCAGCTTTCAGCTTTATTATGATTAAGCTGTCAGCGATCAGCTCTCAGCTTTTGAATAAATGAGGTGAGCATTCGCTTCACATCTCTCACCTCAATAGAAAGCCGATCATGGTCAGAAACTTTTAGCAAATCAAGATCATGTGCCAGTAATAAATGATATTCTAATTCACTTGCAGAACCCATAGCTATATCAAAAAAGCGAGCTAACTCGGCATCCGTACTTCTTCCACATCCCTCAGCAATGTTAGCAGAGATAGAAGCACATGCACGTCTAATCTGACCCGTCAGTCCATACATTTCTTCTTTGGGGAATGCGACAGTAGCTTTATAAACTGCTAATGTCAACTGGTGGCTTTTTTGCCATACCTTCAATTTCTTAAAATCCTTCATGCTTGCCTCTATTAATCTTTAAATAAATTCCTGTAACAGCTGAACGCTGATAGCTGACAGCTTTTTTTGCTGATCGCTGACAGCTTATTTCAGTTCTTTCATCGCCTGCTGTGCCTGGACGATATAGGAGATATCGCCTTTCCATGCTTCGATGAATTTCTGATAACTTTCTCTTGCTTCCTTCTTCCTGCCCAGTGCCTTATAGGTATTCCCCAGGTTGAAATATGCTTCAATGCGCCCCCGATCAGCCTCGATAGCTTTCTTATAGTGAGCAAGGGCGAGATCTAACTGCCCCCCTGCTTTATAGGCAGCTCCTAAATTAATATATGCGTCTACATAGTCCGGTTTCTGTTGAACTGCTTTCTTAAAAGAGGTAATGGCACGTGGAAGGTCATTCTTCTTCAAGTAAACATTCCCTTTTCCTCCTTCAGCCTCAGCACAATCCTGTTTAATCGTGAGGGTTTTTTCATACATGGACATCGCCTCATCAAAAAGGCCTTGGTCAAAATAGAGGTTTCCCAGGTTAAAGTAGGCCTTATAGTATTGAGGGTCCAGATGGATTGCCTCCTGGTAATTCTGCATTGCCTCCTTGAACTGCTTCAGGTTCCGGTAGGCGAGGGCAAGGTGAAAGTAGGCATCAGTATAATCAGGTTTCAACCGAACAGCCTCCTGAAATTTCTCTAACGCCGCAGGGTAACGCTTCTGGAGGGAATAGATGGTTCCAAGGTTGTAGTGGGCATCAGGATTGCTTGGTTTAAACTTGATGGCTTTTGAAAAGCATTCCACTGCAAGGTCATATTCCTTTCTGTCTTCGTAGATCACACCCAAATTATTATAAGGCTCAGCATATTCGGGCATGATACGAATGGATTCCTGATATTCTTTTATAGCTTCATTAATTAAACCCTTTTTTCCGTAAGCTGTACCAAGATTATTGTGAATCGCCCAGAGGCCGGGATTTTGCCTCAATGCCCTAAGGTAGCTATTAATTCCCCTTTCAAGAAACCCTTTTTCTATGTAGAGGTTCCCGAGGTTATAAAGGATCTTAGGATTGTCTGGTTTAGCTCTTAAAGCTTTCTGATAATAATGTTCTGCCTGATCAAGATTACCCCGTTTGTGATAGATAACCCCGGCATTATTATGAACCTCCGCGAAATCAAAGGCACTGGATATCTTTACAAAATATGAAAGTGCAACATCGTCTTTGCCACCCTTGTCATATTCCGTTTCTCTGTAATTTACTACACCCCGAAGTTTCTGGGGAGATTTCGTTACCACATCAAACCACAGGGTAAAGTCATCTTTCCAGAAGGTATTGCGATGAAGGGTGAGAACCGATAGCAGGAGGAAGAAAAAGAAGAGGAATACAGGAGACAGAATCCAGGAGACAGAAGAAATGCGGATTGCGGAGTGCGAAATAAGGGTTTCGGGTTTCGGGTTTCGGGTTTCGGGTTGCTGACCGCTGATAGCTGAATGCTGATTGCTCATTGCTGTATTCTGTTCTTCGCCTTCTGTCTTCATTCTGAATTCTGACTCCTGACTTCTGAATTCTGTCTTCCCCGCATCACCATCTCCAGATTGTTCCTCGCCTGCACATTGCCCGGATCATACCGGAGCGCCTTTGCATAACTGTCTTTGGCTTCCTTAATCCGGTCGGTCATAAAATATATATTACCCAGATTGTTCCAGGCTGGAGAAAAAGCTGGATTTATGCTTAGAACTTTTTTATAGGCCTCCACTGCCCTCGTATAATCCTTCTTTTCTGCATAGAGGTTTGCGAGGTTGTAGCCTGCCTCCCAGTAGTCAGGACTTAATGCAACTGCCCGCTCATACTTAAGGAGTGCTTCATCTACCTGTCCCATGGCATGTAACACTTCCCCCAGGTTGAAATAGGCTTCAGGATAATCTGGATTTATTCTGATTGCCTCACGAATGCAAACAGATGCTTCCTTTAACGCTCCTTTCTTTTGATAGGCGAGACCAAGATTGTTCAAAGCCTTATAAAAGGTTGATTCGCTCTTCAGGATATTCTGATACTCACTTATTGCCTCATCTACGTAACCTTGCCGGAAATAGGCGACACCGAGATTTAGATGTGCCCCCCAATTATCAGGCATCACCGCAAGGGCTTCTCGACATTCCCTCATCGCCTCTTCGTATAGGCCATGGAGGATATGGTACCTGCTCAGGTTCACCAGGGTCTGAGGCTTGGAGGGTTGGAGTTTGAGCGCATGATAAAAACAGGATAATGCTTCTTTATAGCGAATCTTATCCATATACGATACACCCTGCATATTGTACCCGCGGGCCTTTGTTGGACTGCCCTTTACCACGTTTGACCAGAGGGAAAGATCATCTCTCCATATAGCGTTACGGGAAAATGACAACAGTGAGACTGCGAGAACAATCATCATTAAATTTAGTCGTGCAACCATATTAGCGCTCGGTGTTTAGCTATCAGCTTTCAGCGGTCAGCTTTCAGCTTTAATTATGATTAAGCTGTAAGTGCTCAGCTCTCAGGTTAATAGCTGTCAGCGGTCAGCTTTCAGCTCTCAGCTTAATTATTAAATAGCGTTTAGCTTTCAGCATTCAGCTCTCAGCTTTAATTATAAACAGCCAATGTCAATTGGTGGCTTTTATGCCACACGCTTAACTTTTTAAAATCCTTCATACTGTATCTTTCTCAATCGTGAGGCTGAAAGCTGACCGCTGACCGCTTTTTTTATCCCGCTGATAGCTGAAAGCTACCCTTTGACCCTTCCTCTGTATTTCTTCCACCACCCCCTTGATCATTCCAGCCTGGGGATGAGCGGGTGCAATGGTTAGGGCACGGGTAAGGTGAAAGAGTGCCTGAGTATTATCCTTATACCCGCTGTAGTAGAGGAGCCCCAGATTGGCATGGGCATCGAAAAAATCAGGTTTGATCTCCAGAGCCCTTCTAAATTCTGCCAGTGCCTGCTCGTAGAGTCCCTTCCTCCAGTAGCTGACCCCGAGGTTGTTGTGGGCATACTCCAGGTCATCCTTTAGCTTCAGAGCCTCTTGAATCCAGATTATGGCCTTGTCCCACTGCTCCTTGCGCTGGTAAGCACTGCCGAGGTTGTAGCAGTAATCCGGATCCTGCTTTAGCTTTACCGCCAGGGTGAAATAGTCTATGGCCTGGTCAAGCACACCCCGTTTCATGAAGATGTTACCCAGATTGTTGAGCGCATCTGGGTAATACGGCCAGATAGTCAGCGCCTGCCGGTACAACAATTCGGCTTGAGTTAGACTTCCTTGTGTTTCTAATATCACTCCTAAATTGTTGTAGGTCAAAGGTGACTTTGGATCGAACTTCATAGCCTCCCGATAAAATTTAATTGCATTATCAAAATTATTTTCCCTTTTCAGGCTGTCTGCATAAATACGATAGGGTCTGGCCTTGTATCTGGCCTTGGCCTTGTTCTTTTCAATACAGTCATTCCAGAGGGTTACATCATTGCTCCAGACACGATTGCGCGAAGCAGTTCCCACTACGTAGGAGAGAATAACGAGAGATAAGAAAAAAAGGCGCATCATGCGATTCAATTACCCACTCCGTACTCTGGAGTCCCTGCTATCTGTTCGTGCCTCATGGCTTGTTACTCTGCGCTCTTTGCTTATTGTTCTTTGCTTTTAGTGTCGTCTCCAGATTATCCCGGGCAAAAGAGAGATCTCCCCTGATTTTTAATGCCGTTGCCAACACTTCTATTGCCCTGTCATACTCTCCTTTCTGGCTCAGCGTCTGACCTAAATTGGCAAGGAGGAGAGTAT
The DNA here is from genome assembly GCA_026388815.1 of Pseudomonadota bacterium. Classification (GTDB taxonomy): domain Bacteria; phylum Desulfobacterota; class WTBG01; order JAPLJA01; family JAPLJA01; genus JAPLJA01. Next base: position 66,552 of record JAPLJA010000033.1, on the reverse strand, counting down.
TGCGAGGATCAAGCTTCAATCCTTCCTCGTATGTTTCAACAGCCCGATCAAGAAGACCCTTCCTGTTATAAAGATTCCCAAGGTTTGTGTAGGCCCTGACCATGGTAGGATCAAGCCTTATGGTCTCCTGATAGTGACTGATAGCCTGGCCGATTTGACCCGTCATCTTATAGGCAAGACCTAAATCAAAATAAGCATCCGGGGGGAGGAGACCAGATGGACCTCCTGATTTTTTAAGTTCTGCAATTGCTTCTGCATACCGTCCTTTCTGCAGGAGTACATGCCCCATATTATAGTGTGCCCAGGAAAGAGAAGGATTCAGGGATAGAGCCTTCTGATACTCAGCCAATGCCCTGTCATATTCTCCTTTTATGAAAAAGTAATTTCCCATGTTATTGTGCACCTCAGGATAAAAGGGATTAAGTTCAATGGCCTTCTGATATTCTTTTTGTGCTTCTTCATATCTTTCCTTTTTGAAATAGTATACTCCTCCGATGAGGTGAGTTCTTGCCTTTCCTGGCGCTTTCCTCATGATGTCTTCAACAAAATGTGATTCGCTGACCCAGCAATAATTTCTCTTAAACGTGGTGGAAGAAAGGGAGAAAATGAAAAACAGGAGAAGCAAAAATGTAATCCTATCCATCCAGGAAGAGTTGATGATCCCTATTGTTTTTTCTCAACAGGCGGTTTCTGTAAAAATCTCTGACGAAAGCTCTCTCCCGACTCATGGAGAAAAATCGCTATCAAGATTACAAATCCCACGCTGGGCAGATAGACACGGTGCTCATAGATCACGTCACGGATGGGGATGATGCTCGATTCAACTGAGAGGGTTATAAAAAACCAGAGTATGGCAAAGGAGATGAGGCGGCGCTTTTTAAAAAAGAGATAGATGGCCACGATGAACAGGGCAAGGAGGAACATAAAGGAAAGAAAAGTCGGGAACTGAAAAAGTTTCCGGGCAATAGGATAATCATAATCAAGGTTTTGATTCATGGGCAGCAAGAGAAGCCGGATATACGTAACAATGACATTGAACTGGGTTAAGAGGTAATCACCACGGGATATAAGGGGCGTCTCCTGAACCTGTTCCCGGATCTCACCGATTATGTCTCCGATGGGCTTGTCTCCCGCCGAGAGCTTTAAGGCGGTGCTTGGGATGATTGCAAGCATGAGGATAAACGGTAAAAGATACAGGAACCTTTTCCCCCATGATTTCAAGGTGGAGTCAATGAAGAACAATTCATAAAGGATAATGATAAATGGTAAGGTGAAGGTAATCTCCTTTGTATGCATGGCAAGGAAGGCAGACAATAATGAAAAGCAGTAACAGATGCAGTGAAGAGGAGAAAAAAAGCTCTTTCCCTGAAGGAAAGTTAATCGAGCCTTCACGAAGAGAAGAAGAGAGAGGAGATAAAAGAATGTAGCAAGTGAGGTAAACCTTTGGGCAATGTACGTAACTGCCTGGGTTTGAATGGGGTGCGAGACGAAGATGAGGCCAGATGCGAGGGCTAAAAAACGTGCATGATTTGCAAGCCTGCTCTTAACCATTGCTGGCGTTTTCAAGGTGAGCATGATCAGGGAATAAACGAACAAAGCATTTGCAATATGAATGAAAATATTGACCACATGGTAGCCTGTAACGTTCAATTTATTGAAATAATAATTCAGGGCAAACGTAAAGAAACCAACACTGCGATTTGCTGAAAAAATAGTATTAAAATTCCCCCTGAGGTCACGCAATCCCCAGTTCTCTGTGACAACAACCGAGTCATCGAAATGCCAGGAAGCGTTGAGGGTATTTGAATACACTATGGCACCGAGGATGATAATCGAGAAAACAGAGAGAAGAGTCCAGAGCCATTCCCTGCCTGCCTCGACCCTTATTTCCCTCCTGGCATCTGCCTCAGCAATACGGACAACCTGCTTTTGCTCAGCCTTCGTCCTCCTCAGGCCCATGGTCTTCAACGCCTTCTGGATCGTATCGCTATCCGTCTGCCATTCCTTGGCAAGTTCCTCGTCAGATTTGAACTGATAGCTCTCCCTCAGATGCTTCATCTGCTTCTTGCTTAGTCTCTTTTCCATTATGTCTCCTTGATATAGCTGTCAGCTTTCAGCCATTGAAAAGCTGTCAGCTATCAGCGATCAGCTATCAGCCTTACTAATTAATAAATTAAGCTGAGAGCTGAAAGCTAATCTTTTTCTTGTCGCTCTTCAATCCCTTTCTCCTTGTTTCCCTCCATCTTCTCAATCCTCGACTTCAGCAGGGCGTTCTCCTGGGCAAGGTTCTTGACCTGATCTGTGAGCTTGGAAATCTTCGTGGAAAACTGGACTGCTATCAGGAACAGGAAGACCAGGCCCAGGAAGAAAAGCGTTGAGGTAGGGAGGGCTGCCCCGATGAATTGAGTTACGTATATGAGCAGGTCATGCCAGCTTGCCAGGATCAGGATGATGACACCGGTGAGCAGCCACAGCCAGGAGTATTCCTCCCTGAGCTTCCGCCTGCGCACAAGCTCAACAATAAATATCATGAGTGCAATGCTGATCAGGATGACGAAGATTTTTTGCCTCAGTGGCATCGTTCTAAATACCCGTTAATCGTAATTAAAGGTTGCGCGACTCGTTTCGTCTATCGTTAATCGGTTGCGTGGACTCCTTGCGTTCATTGAACTTAGTCCAGGCTACAGAAAAATTATACAACTGTCTGCTCGTTTTATCATAGATATTAATCAGCTCATTACACAAAGTGACATCAACACAACTTCCGTACAGGTCACGAGCTTGTGTTATGGAAACTATGGTTTCGTTCGATTCAGTCATTGCATCATCGAGGTATTTCTGAAAACCCCTTTTCTGATGCCTTTTAGAATGTCCCTCAGCTATTAACCGCGGGATCGCTTTTGCTGAACGGCGGAGTTGATCCTTCAGGTCATATTCTTCTTCCTTAGGCAGCTTTGGCAAAATATTTTTAAACACTGTTAGCATTGCTTCATAGGTACTTTGGTATACCTCCAGATCGTGAAAACTCCTTATTGGTTTTTTTACTTCATCCATATATGTTCAACATCTACCGAGACCATCTGCGCAACCTTCTAAAAAGTTATTCGTTATACGGTTGCGCGACTCGTTTCGTCTATCGTTAATCGGTTGCGTGGACCCATAACCCTTTACGTCTACCGAGACCAGCTGCGCAACCTTTTAAAAAGTTATTCGTTATACGGTTGCGAGGCTCGTTTCGTCTATCGTTAATCGGTTGCGTGGACCCATAACCCTTTACGTCTACCGAGACCAGCTGCCCAACCGTTTGACGCATGACTTTTATTGTACTTCCCTCCTCGGCATCTTGCGCAGCAGTTCCACAAATATCGAGAGAAACATCTTGAACACATAGTAGAGAGGAACCAGGCCGCGGTGCATAGACCTGTTGTTTACGCTCTGGTGCATAGCCACAGGCACTTCTCTGATTCTAAAACCTGCCCGATGGAGCATAATGAGGACATCTGCATCTGGGAAATCCACTGGATAGATATCACTTACAAAAAATTCTAAGACCCTTCTATTCATCGCCTGGTAACCAGTAGTTGGATCAGTAACCTTCTGACCGATGAGGATGGAAGTAATCAGGCCAAACAACTTCATGCCTATCTTCTTGAAAAATCCCGCCCTGTAGGTACCCCTTTTCTCCTCGGAAGAGAATCTTGAACCAATGGCCACATCTGCCTCGTTCAATGTAACCACTTTAAGCAGGTCATCTATATAAGCAGGGTCGTGCTGTCCATCCCCATCCATCTGGATAAGATATTTATAGTCCTTGTTTATAGCATACTTATAACCGGTCTGTAAGGCCACACCATAGCCTAAGTTAAAAGGAAGACTGATCACCTCTCCACCGATCTTCAGAGCAACTGAAGCTGTATCATCTCTGGAACCGTCATTTACAACCAGAATATGTGTTTCCGGCCAGAGTTGCTTTATACCGGAGATTACCTGTTTAATATTTTTCTCCTCATTAAAGGCGGGTATGAGTATTAAAGTATTCTGATCCATAAATAAATCATTAGTTACGGAGTTAGCGAGTTGCGGAGTTCAAGAGCTCTATGAAAAACTCCCTGACTCTCCCACTCCTGAACTCATTAATTGTTATTTAACACTCATCTCTAAAAAATTCAAGGGAAGCATTTTCTTCACGGAATATCCTCCCTGTATTTAAAATGGCGGTAGTTGCTCTCCACTTTGATTCTGAATTCTGGCGCCTGACTCCTGAATTCTCTTATAGATGAATACCGGTGGATTAGCCCTGGTAAAATGATCTTTGAATCCTAACGTTGAAAGAGGCCATGAAGGGGAAAAGGACTGTAAGAGCTGATAATGGGGGACAAGGAGATCATCAATCCGCCTGGCGGAAATAAAATATTGAGAGAGCTGTGTTTTACGTGAGGAGAGATCCTGGGGTGCATAGATAGCGATTCGGAATTTTCTGAAATCAAAGGGGGGTGTGGTTGTCGGCGTAAAGGTATGCAGGAGTCCGATACTCGATCCCTGCGGAACAGTGTGATTAATCCACGCCCCTGCCCGGTAAAAAGTGCTGTCCTGTGATGTATCCTGCTTGAAGTTATAGGAGTAGAGGAGGGAATGGAAAAAAGTTACTGTTAGCACGAGGAGAAGAAGGACCCTGATCCACCTTTTTTGGAATGCGAGGAGGTTCTGAGCGCCAATACCGGCAAGGAGAGCGGTAAAGGGGACTAAAGAGAGCGAAAAATCCAGGTAGGTTTGATCCCCCGTATCAACGATTGCAGACATCAGCAAGAAATAGAGAACCGGGAGCAGGGGAAGAAACCAGTACTCCCTGCCTCTGGTCAGCGAAAAGAACAGGCCGACGGCAATAATCAGTGAAAGAGTAATACCATGGATCATCCAGAAAAAGGAAAATGCAAACTGACCCGCCTGCTCTGAAGAGAGAGAAAAAGATACCTGCTGTATCCGGAAACTCATCTCGGTGAACACCTCTCTGCAGGAGAGGAGGTAGTGGGGGTTGGTGAGCAGGAGAGCAAGGAGCACGGAGCCGAGAGCGAGGAGAAAATTGCCCTCCTTGAGAGAGGCGGCATATGCCCTTATTCCCCCTTTTGGCGTGCGGAGCAGGTGGCAGATGAAGAGGTGAAAGAAGAAGATGAGGAAAGAGAGAGACGAGCCGGCAGCGAGTCCCAGAAAGATGCCCGCAAGAACGTATGAGTACCGGGTGCCACTGTTTTTCATCTTCACGGTGCACATGAGAAAGAGGAGGATAAAACATACCCCGAAGATATACGGCTTCATGGTATGGGCGGATGCAACCACGCCGGGTGAAACCCCGAAGGCGAGGGCAGCAAGGAGCCCTGCTTCCCTCCCGTACAGGCTCTTGCCGAGGAGGTAGAGGAGAAGGCAGCTCAGCATGACCGCAATAACCATCACCAGCCTTCCGGCGATGTATACCCTTCTTACTGCATCAGGGTTATTCAGGGAGGACGAAAGATCAGAGGGGAGGCTGGTCCACTCAAACAGAGAGGTCACCTTCAGCACAAAACCCACCGTGTAGACGAAACAACCGCCGTACCGGAAGAAGCGGGGATTGAGACTCAGGCGCCATCCTTTCATGCCGCTCACCGAGGAAACGACAGAATATTCTCCCTCCTGACATGTAGCAAGGAGGTAGCTTCGCAGAAAGGTCTGCATCCGCTCATCACGGGGGAACCGATCCGGAAAAAACTCCAAACCTTTATGATTATCCATCCCATAGCGGTTGAAAGAATGCATCGCTTCAGATTGCTTGTTGCTCATCCCCTCTTTCAGCATGCCGAACAATTTTTCATTTTCCCTGGCCACGGGAAAAACGAGCGCAGTCTTCTTCGGAGATGGAAGACCCCAGTCCACACCATAGAGATTGAGCAGAAGTGATGTTAGGAGGCAGACAATAATGTTCATTTAACAGCTATAACCTCTCCACTCTTCATGGGGTGGAGCATAAAGGACTAACGCTAATATAATCCAGCAAGTCACATTCTACAACCAGTCTCCAATAAGTATTTACGTTCGGAATCATTCTCCAACAGATATCTTATTTAAATGTGGGAGTGTTAAAATTTATATTGGTTTTTTTTCAGACTTAGCAAGTATTTATAAAAAGAGAAAGGTAAAAAAGAAAAAATGTATGGCATCCACAACTTTTTCTCTATCATAAGATAGGGCGCAAGTCGTTTTCTTAAATCCTTCCTTCTATTGCAACGGAAATCTTCTAAAGCGTATAAATATTGTATATTAGCTCTCATTACATTCAGCTCATATTTATAATTCGTTTCTATCTCAGGATATAACCGTTTTAGCCTTGAAATAATCATCTCCATTTCTTTAGGAATTACTTCAGGCATTCGGGACGTTAAACTATTTGCATGCATCCTGTACATCGTTAAATACCCATCTACATATACACTTTCCCATTTGTATAATATTCTTAAAAAAACATCTAATTCTTCTCCGAACTTGAATCTCTCATCAAACTTTTGTTCAAGTTCCATCAGTGCTGTCTTTTTGATAATGACAGTTGATATACATATAAAATTACGTTTTAATAATTCACCAAATATTCTCCCACTAGGCGGTTTGCGGTTTCCATACAAATTAAATCTTATATTCTTACTTGAGTTTGAGAAATATATCGCATTACTAAAAACAAAACCAATAGTGGGCTTCTTTTCGAAACACGGTATTTGCATTTCTAATTTGTTGGGCATCCAGATATCGTCATGATCAATAAGGGCAATAAATTCACCATTTGAACGTTTAAGCGCCTCGTTCCGGGAATATCCAAGCCCCTTGTTTTCCTGGTAATGATAAATTATTGGGTACCCTTTTTTTATATATTCATAAATTATGGATTCTGTCGAGTCTGACGAACCATCGTTAATTACTATAAGCTCCCAGTTTTTATATGTCTGTTTTACAATACTGTCTATCGTTTCTCGCAAATAATTTTCCGAATTGTAACAACAAAGATTAATGCTCACTGCTGGTTTCATTTAATATTCCCGCGCCATGTAAACGCTGACTAAAAAAAGGCAATGATTGATTGAATCACCAAATCTATATCGTTCTCAGTCATATCGTAATATAGGGGTAGTGTAAGTATCTCTTCATAAACTTGTTCTGTAATGGGCAGTGGTGTAGAGAAAGGCTTGAAGAATGGTTGCAGATGATTCGGGATGTAGTGGACACCAGTACCCACGCCCTTTTCATTCAGGAAATCCATCATTTCGCCACGTCTGCCATCAAGAACTCTTATCATATATGTGAAGGGAACAGTTTCATCACGGTTCCAGTTCAGAATCTTAATGCCCTTTAAGTACCTAAAAGCCTCATTGTAGGTCGCAACAATTTTCCTCTTTTTTTCTATAAATACACTTATCTTTTTTAATTGGGCAAGCCCGATTGCCGCATTGATGTTGCTCATGTGATAACGGTACCCCTGTGTAGTCACTTCATAGAACCAGCTCTTTTTGTTTTGGTATCGGTGCCAAGTGTCCTTATCTATTCCCAAAATTCTCTTTCGACGAATTTCTTCCGCAATATCATCGTCAGAGAGCACCACTGCCCCGCCTTCACCACAGGTAATGTTTTTTATGGGGTCGAAACTGAAGCAGGTAACATCACCAAAACTTCCTATCTTTTTCCCTTTATAAGATGAGCCAAAAGCATGTGCAGCATCTTCAATAATGAGAATGCTATGCTTTTTGCCAATATCCAGAAGACTATCCATATCACAGGCATTCCCGCAGTAGTGTATGGGCATGATCGCCTTTATTCTGGGAGTTATTCTTTTTCTCAGATCATTAATGTCAATATTTAATGTATCAGGATCAACCTCACAGAATACAGGGATTGCCCTCAAGGCGGTAATGACCTGGATAGATGCACAGAAGGTAAGGGATGGAACAATGACCTCGTCCCCTTCGGTGATACCAAAGGCATCAAATGCAATGTGGAGTGCCGTCGTCCCAGTATTTACGGCAATAACGTTTTTAGCCCCCAAATATTCCTTAACCGCGTTTTCAAACTCAAAAACTGTTGACCCCAAGCCAAGCCATCCCGTATCAAACACTTTTTTTACTTCTTCAAGTTCCTCACTGCCTATTGATGGTCTGGATACTGGTAGCATAGTTAAATTCCTTTCTTATCTTCTTTTACCGCTTATAAATTTACTTGAACAGTTGAATAACTATCGATGGTCTTAAGATAATTTTGATAGCATATTTTATTATTTTGGATGGATGTACTATTATACTTTTTAGTTTAAGATAAAGATTTCCTCTGAAAAGAACCTTCTTCAAGTCTTCCTCGTTCCAATCCGGCGTTCTGATAAGAAAGCTTCTAATAAAAAGGTCATCAAGTGAATAGGGTCTTGCAAAATAACCATTCTTAACACAGTCTTCATATAGTTGAGTCCCAGGATAAGGCGTTGCAACAGATATATGAGGAGAAAAACACCCACATTCCACTGCGAATTTGAATGATTCCCACATATTCGTTATTTTTTCGCCCGGACTGCCAATAACTATAAACATGGAATGGTCCAGACGAATTTTCTGACAATATTTTACTAACCTCTTAACTTTTCCCAAGTCAAGGGGCTTCTTGATTATATTCTTCAAAACATGTTGCGAACCACTCTCAACCGGGAAATTCAACATAATGCAACCAGATTGTTTCATTAAATCAATCAGTTCCTCATCCATTGACCATACGCCAGCACCATTCGGAGTATCCCAAACAAAGTCAAAACGCTCATCTATCATCCTCGAAAATAAGAGTTTTGCTCTCTTGGCATCTGCTGTCACATTATCGTCTTCGAACATGATTTCTTCGACACCGTATCGATCTTTAAGCAACCTCATTTCCTCAATAACATTTTCTACCGATCTCATTCTGTATTTATTGCCCCATACCTGGTGTGCACTGCAGAAAGTGCATTTGGCAGGACATCCGCGCGATGTAATAATGGGACAAAAACGTTTCTTGTGCCTTGTGCCATGAGACGTGTCCAAACCAAAATACTTATCCAACTCCATTATATGATAAGCCGGAAAAGGAAGTGCATTAAGATCATGAATGAATTTCATTTTCGGGTTAAGCTGGAGCTTTTCCTTAGTCTTCCATCCTAATCCATCGATGGATGCAATTTCGGTGTCCTGTTGGAGTGCTTCGATCAGTTCACGAAATGAATCTTCTGCTTCACCAGACAAAAGATAATCACAATTATCATCGTTGAGCACCTCTTCTGGGCAAACGGTTGCGTGAGGACCACCGGCAACGACTATTATGCGCTGGTCAACCTTTTTTATCAGAGAAAAAATCTTGTGATAAATCTTATATTGCCTGCTAAATTGGCAATTTATCCCAACAAGATCAGGCTTGAACTCAATAATTTTCTCTTCAATCTCCTTATCCGATAATCCAACTCGGACGAAGTTTTTATCAACACATTCTTCATGTTCCCACCCATGCATTAGACAATCAAGAATCTTTACCTTTATTCCTAAACCTTCGGCTACAGATGCAAGATAACCGAGCCCCATCGGAGGAAGCGGATTTATATCCCGCCATCTCTTCGTGGTGAAGGCGGGTGGAGCAATAAGGAGAATCCGATCTATTTTCATGCAAATTCTCTTATCTGTATTTTATCATACTGGTCTTGCAGTACACATGTGTTCACTTTTGCACCACCAGACTGTGTATTATTCACACATACTAAAGGGACATACGTTCTGCAGTAAAATACTTATGGTACCTTTCATAACCCTTTTCCCCTGTTCCCTCCTCAGGCCTTCATCCTTCAAAAGATTAATAAATAATGCATCGGACGTAGGAATCTACATCACGGTTATCCACACCGTAGCTACCTTAAGCATTAACCACTACTTCAGGTATCCCTCCAGTATTTGTTGCAACAACGCGCAACTGATGTGCCATCGCTTCGACACTCGCAAAACCGAATAATATGACTTCATCGCCATATCTAATATTTAGTGCTTGAAGAATCGAGTAAAATGCCATCCTGCCGGCAGCAAAACTGATTCCATACCCTGCTGAACCGATTAAATTTACCATTTTTGTTTCATATTCATCTAAAATTTCCTGATTGCCATGAGAATATAGAATCTCTCTCATCTTGAGGATTTGCTGATTTGTCAAATATGTATGTCCAAGAACAAAACCAAATTTATAAGGCAGAAACAACGACGAATATAAATTAGATAACTTTTCCTGATACATAGTTATTGTTTTCTTCATTAGCAATCGATGTAATATCTTGGTCAATGAAAGCTTTCATGGTTTCTTCATTTATTTCTGTAAAGAAAATATCTCTAATATTTTTGCCAATCGAAATATATTCTTTTTTTTCTTCCTTTGATAAAAAGATATATTTTTTAATTGCTACAATCAAATCTGAAACAGAAAAACATTCCATGACAATTTTTGTATGTTTCATCATATTTGTTAGCAGATTTTGGTTGAGTACTGTTTGCTGACTTAAAAAGATTATAGGTAAACCATACACCGCTGCCTCTACCATAGAACTTGAGTTCGAAGAAATTACCATAGACGCGCTCTGCAAAGCCTCAGGCAGGCTACCATAAAATATCTCAAATTGAGGCGGGAACCCATGTGCGCCAAAGAATTTTAATAAAAACTCTGGCGAATTATCGGGATGAATTTTTATTATGAATTTGATATTTTCCTCAAGGTAATAAATTGCTTTCTTAATCACATCCAGCATCTCTATAGATTCGGCGACATCAAAGGGTAACAGTATTAAGATATTTACTACTGAGGCGTCGAATTCTGCGACATCTACCCGCATATCAGTAAACAAATGTGCATATCGTAACGCCGCTGCTGGCCTGCACGTTATATTTTTGCAAAAACTGGCAGCAACATTACATTGGTATTCGCTCGTTTCAAGAAGCATATCCGGGATAATACTCGCATTAACCTCCGATTGGCATGGAAATAAGTTCAAATGATTCGGTGAATGAATGAACATCTGTGCCCCAATTATTTTCGCTCTTGGAAACGCTTTTCGGGCGCCGGCAATGAGGGCTTTATCAATTACCTGATTTTCATACCAGTTAATAATAATTTTTGGACGCATATCTGAACGACCAAGCTTTATAAATAGCCGATAGATTAAAGCAGCTTGAAGCCCAGAACATGCTGTAATCCATTTTTCTTCATTCGTAATATTCTCTAAATCATGCTCGCGAAATCGAACCATCACGACTTCAGTTCTCAATACGCGAAGCGGATGAGAAATGATCCATAGATAGTCAAGAATACCCAGGTAATCTTCAGGAATGATAAAATGCGATTTGGATCTGCGCATTCTCTGATAGATAGAAAAATAATTAAAGCGAAAGCCATGAAGAACTGGATGTATCATTGAGTATAGGCCACGCTCACCTAAATACTCATGAAGATGTGGATAGTATCGGTCCTTAAAAGAGCCATCCTCAGATAGACTATTTTCATGAATGAACGTATCTATGATGGCAAATAAATCTCCCTGTCCTTGATTTGGAATCGATCCTAATCTTGTTATAAAGGCAGCAAGCCATTTTACTATCAAAGCAATGATAAAATTAACATATCGCATGATGAGATAAAAACAATTACTTATACGCTTCAATAGAAGAATATGTTGATTAATAACATACGTGATAATGCCTTTATTGAATGCCCACTTCTGGATGACCTTTGATAAACCGACAGATTCCACAAAAAGCAATCGTGGACGAATTCCTTGATCAATCCAGAGCCGCTTTAAGACTTCCAAATAACAGCAAAATTGGAACAAGTTACTACAGTAAATATTCCTCGAAGATATCGAAGCAAACCACCAATCAATGTTTTGACCATTAATTTTATTCAATTCGTCTATCCAACTGACATGATCGTTCCTTATGTCTTTTGCAACTTGATCAAGGAGCTTGGCAATATCTATAAGAAAATATTTACTCCCCAATTTCTTTTCTAACCAACTTTTTTTAAAGTAATCCTTGCCAAGATAAAGCCACGGAACCGATACTTCATGATCAAAAAAAGATGTAATTGTAGAAAGGCTTGAACAAGGTAAAGATATTACGATACTATCATGAGACTCATTTGACATCGATTTTTCGCCATTACTATACATAATGATGCAACATGCATAAATCCTTGATTACATGTACACTTTCAGGAAATGTGTTCTTATCCAAATGCTGAACTCGTCCAATAAAACATATACCCGTCAGAATAACTCCCTCGTAATCAGCGACGGCATCGCCAACCATCAGCATACGCTTTCTCTCAAAACCAAATTTATTCCAAATAGTGTTAATAATTTCAGCTTTTTTTGCCGGTGTACCATGAATTGAAACAAAATAATGCGACATTTGCCGTCTATTTACAATCTCTTTGATTTCATCATCTGGAGTACCAGATGCAATGAACAGAGGTATTTCCTTGTAAAAACGTTCTAAAAATTCTTTGGCTCCTGGTACCCATGGCGCGACGACGACAGCATCAACAACCAATTCGGAAAATTGTACACAAAGCATCTTTTCCTCTTCTTCACTTAGACGCTTACCCAACAATACTTCCTGAAAATACCGAAATTTGTCAAAGCGGGATACGCCGGCATGTTGTAAATGATAGGCAATAACCTTTTCAACGATTTCCTGCCCATATTCTGCATATAGTGCTGCAAAAGCCTGGGTCTTGACATCTACAGATTCAACCAGAACACCATCAAAATCAAAGATGACGGCATCATATTTTCTCATTATCCTTCTCCCACCCTAATATTGTGCATGGCGCGCCATCAGCGCCGGTGAATCGCAGCGGCAAGGCTATTACTCGGTTCAAGCTCTCCGAATGACTGATCTCTTTGAGGGATAAATCTTCAAATAATAATATCTCTTGTCCAAGAAATGCCTTGTGCGCCTTTCTGCCTTCTTCACGATGACAAAAACTTGATATGGAAATGAAATCCACTCCTAATGCACGTATTGATGGATAAAATTTGCTTAGATCAACTGCCATCGAGGAAGCAATGCCTGGCCCACTTTTCCAGTAAAGCTCATCATCTCTACACTGCTCAAAACCGGTACGCAACAAAACTAAATCCACTTGATGATTCACTGATAAATCTGAAGGTAGCTTCTGCAGATCGATCAATTCACCGGGCTGAACCGAAATTTCTAATAGCCGAGGGAAATTGAATACCCATGTTTCAGGGGGATAATCAACGATGGTCTTCCCCTTGTCAATAAAATGGGAAGGTGTATCAACATGCGTGCCTGCGTGGCTGGAAATTGTCAGGCGACTCGTATTACAGGTATCGCCTGTCTCAATATTGCTACAAGGTTGAACAAAGGTATCATATACTCCCCCGTACCTGGGTGTTGATCGTTCGATAACATGCGAAATCCAGATTAGTTTCAAAATAATCAGTATAGAATGATTAAAGGGCTCGGGCTTTTTCCAAGCCAGCCAATAGGTTTTCCACAGCACATCGTTCCATCAGCCGCCGTGCCTCAAGGGCATAGGAACCTATATGGGGAGTTAGAACTACGTTCTTGAGACGGCATAGAGGGCCATCATATGGTTCATGATTAAAAACATCGAGACAGGCGTACCCCAGACGACCGTTGCAGAGGCATTGATACAGAGCTTCCTCGTCAATCAAACTCCCTCTTGCCGTATTGACCAGGATTACGTTTTGTTTTTTTATAGATTGAAATTCCGCAGCCCCCATGATTACTTCATTTCCACCCGCATGAATAGAGATCACATCCGCTGTTTTCAAAAGGTCATGGAGTGGTACGGCTGTTGCCCAAGAAACATTGGTGGGACATAGATCATAATAGAACACAGAGGCACCGAAAGCTTTCACCAGTTCCCCCACCCGTTGCCCTATAGCCCCAAACCCAATAATACCGACCTCTCTGCCCTGAAGGAGACCGCCCATTTTTTTCCGCCACCGGCCTTGTCGAACCATCCAGTCCTGATCTGGAATAAAACGCAAACCGGATAAAATTAGTCCGATTGTCAACTCCGCCACGGCTTCTGTCAAAACACCAGGTGTCCGGTAAATTAAAATCCCCATATCCTCAGCCGCTTTCCTGTCTACATTATCCCAACCAACACCAACCCGCGAGATTACACAAAGATGTTCTGATGCCTGCTCAAGATGAGCACGGGATATCTTTTCCGTACCGGCCAGAAGACCAATTGGCTTATGCTTTTTTAGCAACTGATCGAATTCACTTTCACTTAGCTGACGTCGATATGGATTATTAACGATCCGAAGCCCATTTGCAGCCATGATCTCAAGAAGCTCGGGTGAATTTTCAGCAAAGGAAGATGTTGTGATAAGGACAGTTTTCAAGCCTTAGTTTCTCCATCTTCTGTTGACCTTTCCTGCATCTCCCGATCGATTTCCGCTAAACATTCAATAAGCCCCTGTCCTATATCCACATAACAATTAGACGTCAGCTTGTAATCGACCTTGGGAACATATGAGTAAGGGGTTAACTCATAGTGGTTGCGGTTTGCCATTTCAATGTACTCAATCTCTATTTGTTCACTTAATATTTCTCGAATTGTGAGCAGGAGATCCTTAAACCGCATGACATGATGTCCGGTTAAAGTTACATGGGTATTTGCATATTTATCATCGAGTATCTCTACACTCAACCTGGCCGCATCCCTGACATGGATATACTCACGAAATTCATCACCGGTTCCAACGGCACTGATCTTCTTTTCTTTTAATGCCTGCCGTAGATACCGATAAATGCTGTTGCGCCCATCCGCTCTCGGACCATAGAGCGTTCCGTACCGCAGGACACTGTAACTCAGGTTAAAGTGCCTGTGGTACTCCTCGATATACAACTCTGAGGCCTGTTTGCTGCAACGATAGAAGCCACCCTTATCACCGTAAACATATATTGTACTGGCATAAATAAATCGCCTGCAACCGGCCCGGACACATGCATCCAGCAACAAAGTATTGCCATAAACGTTCAGCAGAAGGGTATCAGAGGGCTTTGTGGAAGCATCATCCAGATCAGCAATACCCGCAAAGTTGTAAACGTAGTCACATCCCTCTACTGCCTTGGAGACCGCATCAGGATCCAGTATGTCTCCGACGATCATGGTCTGCCCAGCCCGGATGTATGGTGACGGTTTCAAATCAAATATCCTCACATGATAACCTGCATCGGTTAGAACGTCTGCCACATGACTTCCTAAAAAACCTGCTCCCCCAAAAACAACTGCTTTCAAATTCTTCTCCTTGCTGATCAGATTAACAGGTCAACCGGCAAATGGAATTCCCCTTTTATCTCTTCAAGTTGTTCGTTATGCCCCCCCTTCTTAACCGCCAGTGCAGTAAAACAGAGACGCTTATACAACGTCCGTGCAGTAGGGGAGGGATTTCCCCAGTAGCCATAAGCCACAACTTGGACCGGTTTCGGATCAAGTTCGCTCAACATGAATAATGCATCGTGGATGTTCAAAACCACATAGGGTGCTTTTTCACAGCCATCCATGCAATCTACAACTTTATCCTTAAAGCAAATATACTGGAAGCTCTCTGAGATATTATATAGTGAAGTCTCCGGCGTGAGTCTCAGTGTCAGTATGAAATGACCGTCTTTTTTAACATAACGCCAGCATTCCCGAATGATATCCCTGGTCAGAATATTCCAATCTGCACAACTTAGGGAAAATACGTTATCAAAACCCTCAACTGGCAGTGAATTCATTTCAAGAATGTCATTACACTCAAAACGGCAGAGATTGATAGGAAAAGATGATTTTCTTGAATTCGCTATTTCAATGGCTTTGGGGTTAATATCTACACCCACGTATTCAGTCACGGAAAAACGCTTTGCCAGAGCGCACCAGAGGCCGCCCACAGCACACCCCACATCTAGAATACGGCCCATATTGCGTGCCCGACCAGCTACTCTCTCAAATATCCATCTTTCCGACGGATAAAAATCTTCCCATTTTACTCTGTTATCAGCATAGTAACGGGCAATCTCATCCGTATAATAATGGATATTCGCTTCACCTTCTTCTTTCACAGATTTTACCAATTCATATCCTTTTCGTATCCTAACTCAATCATCAGATTACCAGCTATCTCCTTGAATTTCTTCTTGTGTGATTCTGAAAAATAATTCTTCCAATCGCCTATTGTTCCTTTTCTTTTCGTACTTTTTATAATACCAAAATTTTTCTCCAGTTCCTGCTGCAGATTCCTCTCGCCTTGTAGATTTGACCTCTTTGCATCTTCGAGAAAATCAGTCCTTACAGGAAGGTGGAAAAAATTAGTGACTTTTTTAAACGTCTCTTCTGGAGAACAATTTAACTCCTCATAAGTGATTAGCATAATATTGTCCGGATTATCCCTGCAAGCCTTGATCCAGTCGTTTACCCAAGAAACATATTCTTCTTCAATAACCGTGATGCAATGCATCAGTCCCACTTCTACTGATTCCCTGTTGTACAGCTCATAATGGCGATGAGTCTTTTCTTTTTTTACATGAAAGTATCGTGATACACACATGTCTCTTAAATCGCGTATCATGACAACAAATCGGGGAACATACTTTCTTATGGTCTCATAGTTTCTTTTACTGTATTTAGTATGCAATTTTAAAACTGAGTAACGATATTTCGGCAGGGATGAAAAAACCGAATCGCAAATATCATGTTCGTAAACACATCCGTCAGGATCTTGGAAATACCTGATGTTGTAACCGGGATATCTCGCAAGCTGCGTTTCCATCCACGTCGTGCCTGATTTAGGAAGCCCTGCAATATACAATACTTTGTAGTCATAACTAAACTTACCCATCAGTGCCAATACATCATTCTTCAGATACTTGTAAAAGTCGTACATCACCTCAGGGTTTTTAGCTATCGTTTTCACAAATTTGGGTAACTTTTTTAAATATCTCATAAATCATAACCGAGATAGAAACTCACACTTTGCCAATTCAATCTTCCCAGTCTTGATATAATTCATCATAAGTTTTTTCTTTTTCCAAAATTGCACCCCAAAAACCTTCATAGTCCGTAATTTGCCAATATTTCCTCAATAACCATGTAACAAAAAACCATTTAGTTGGATACTGATAATATATTTCACTATGGACAACTTTCCAGCCGGAGTGGAGCATGAGTAGTGTCCAATCTTCAGGATTTAATTCAAAAATATGCTCATCTTCAGCAAAAGTAATATTTTCTACTCTGTTCCTTACATGATGCAAACCTACTCTACTATATCTCAAATATGGCAACGTTATCAACATTGTATTGCAATCAGACTTATTAGCTAATCGATGGAAGAAAATTGCTGGATTATGAAGATGTTCGACCATTTCGAAAGAAGTAAATAAATCGATACGTTGTTCCATATTTAAGTTTAAATCTTCAGCCCGACAAAGAATCGCTTTCTGACCTTTTGCTTTTATTTTCTCAATTGCTCTTGAATCAAGATTTACACTTATGGTATTTATCTCATACTTACTCTTGGTTAACTCTTGCAAGTATCGCATATGAGTACCGGCAGAATCACCAATATCTACTACCGTTAATTTCATGGCATCTAATTTCCCCAAAACTTTGAGCATTAAAGAACATTGAAAAGCGTGGAGTGCACGTCTTTTCAACTCAAGATAATCATTATATTTTTCTTTCCCCCTCGAATACTGTTCCGACAAATCAGGTTCTATATTTCTTAATTTTTCAATTAACTCATTATAATCTTCTGCACAATTATTGATTGTACTCTTGATTGACCACTTTGAGATTACCCTAATAAGTCTTTCAGGGTTAATTCCTACCGTTACAAAAAAATATTTTATAATTGTTTTAAGCATACCCATCTACGGATGATTTTGTCCATCATTACAATGCAGTACACTCTTGATAACATCAACAACCGGGTTCATATATTCCCACGGCCCCACAGAAAATCTGGTATAATTTTCATATCCCCGAATATTAAGCATCCCACGGACAAGGATATCTTTTGCATTCAGCGCATTGAGCATCGCATCTTTCAATAAACCAAAGTTCACATGGAGAAAATTGGTTTCCGTATTGATAACAGAAAATCCACAGCCTTTTAAAAAAGCCGAAAACCGTTCCCTGCCGGCGATGGTTTGCCGGCCGTATGTTTCCGCGACCTCCCAGTTATCCAGTATCTCACACGCAAATAAGATTCCAATGGAATTGACTTCGTACATAGGGCGAAACTTAGTAAGCAATGAAATAACTCCCGGGCTTCCCATGGCATAACCAACCCGCAATCCGGCCATGCCTGAAATCTTTGAAAATGACCTTGTGATGATCAAGTTTGCATAATCCTTCATGAGTCCTGCTGCCGTATGTGGGCAGAATCCATAGTATGCCTCGTCTATCAGGACCGGCACACGAAAGTGCGCGGCTTTCTCCAGAATCTTGGCTACTTTGAAATTAGACTCGTATTTGCCGGTAGGACTGTTTGGATTAGCCAGGACGACGAGCGACGTTTTATTATCTATCGCACCCAAAAGATATTCAATATCGAGGTGCAACTCCTCGTCATATGTGACGGCTTTCATGTCAGCACAAAATAGTCCCCCGTATATGGGAACCATTGCAAAAGTCGGCTCCGGATAGAAAACTTTGTCTCCCGGTGCAACAAATGTCTCGAAGCAGTGCCGTATGGCGGTGTCTGACCCTGCAGTCAGCAAAAAATTCTCAACTGATAGGCTATGGAAACCTGCCAGCCTTTGATACAAGGGGAACACCTCTGGATACGCAAGTACCATCTCTTCTCGCACCTTCATAAACACGCTTTCCCAGAATTTTTCCGGGAAAGTTGATATACGCTCATTTTTATCAAGACGCAATTTTCCGAGGCGTGTATCTTCCTCAGGTTTTGTGCGCCAAATCTTCTCTATCCCTTTACGGTATTTGACGGGAGTCTGCATTTAGGAATCTATTTCACGTGATTGTCTTGAAGATTATTTATGAGCTTCGATATTTGTGTCGTTCGCCATGGACATCCATTACAGGCTTCAACAAGGTGAGATAATCCTTGCTTATGTAATTCCCTGATCTGATATACACGGGTATCATGCCAGTATGCATATACCGATTTATCTTTAACATTGCCGGGAGACAAAAGCCTGAAATCGTCATTATTACAAGGCATGATCGTTCCGTTGCATTCAACGGTCATCCGCTGCCATAATTGCGGGCATGCCCAATCATTTTTAAGAATGTCTCCGTTCCTTACGTTCACATCCTTATAGTCAATCGTTGCCACTTCATCACAGCGGGATGCCCAGAAATTCGTGTATCCATCCACATCCAAATCAGGGAAACGAACGGACTGAACGCGAACCTTAGGGTGTGAATATCCGCGCTTTGACTTGAGTTCCATCATATTCTCAATGTTTCTGAGTATTCGATGATATTTTGCACCTTTCCGCTCACGTTCGAAGGCGACCGGATCTGTGCCATCCATAGAAACAGAAATTCTGTCCAAGCCTGCATCCATAAGCTTCAAGGACATTTTCTCTGACAATAACATTCCGTTTGTATTGAAATATACATCCAAAACGCCTTTTGATTTTGCATAAGCTACCATTTCTGCGATCTGCGGGTGCAGCAGCGACTCCCCCCGATAGCTCAATTTTACACCCCATAGACCACCCTGTTCCGCCTCATCCAGAATCTTTTTATAAAGCCACATCTCCATATCGCCCATTTGTTCCTTTGACAATAAGGGCAGCTTATCGCAAAACGTACATTGCAGGTTACACCGGTTTGTGATTTCGATATCAAGGTGCAGTGGAAAGTCGCGCACGATAAACTGAGCAGGGTTATCCACCCAGCACTGCCGATATTCTTTATATTCGGGGCTCTGATCCTGAGGTGCAGAACTCCCGCTCAGGGAATGGAAATTTGCGTTGGCGACGGCCTGAACCATAATGGTGTTCCTAAGCGTTTACCTTTTCATAGGGGGTTGTAGTCTCCGAAAATCCGTTTTGTCTTAGCCAGTATTCAACACCGGGAATCTGCCATTCAAAATCAACATCACATCCAGCGATTTGTTTTAATGGAAAGATCTTCTGCCCCATCCACTTTTGGGGAAGTAACCCTCTTTCTAAATTTTCGAGGCACCGTGGTCTGACAATCGAGACTCCCATATCGGCAAACCAGACATCGCCCTGTGAATCACGGTCGCAATTCAAGGTGGCTGGATCGCCGAAAAAATCAAATGGAACAATGGGATGTAAAAGTCCATTTTCGCCAATTTTTCGGGCCCTCAGAGGGCTCCACATATTATAACAGGAAACGGTGACTGCAGAATCATATTCCTGATGGCTCCTGAGCACACCTATTCCCTCGTCAATCGTTTTAGCAAGTATAGTTGCTGCGTTGCAGAACAATAAAACAATTACTTCAAGATCGTGGCCACCTTTTTGCAACTCATCTCTAATGCACCTATAGCCATGAACATAAGCATGCTCGCCCAGAGCTTCCTTGGTGGCCAGTTCCGGTGGGCGTATGATAATTTCGGCGCCATATTGACGGCCGATGTCCATGATCTCTTCATCATCGGTGGAAACATACACGCGATCGACAGACCGCGCATGAAGTGCCGCAAGCAGAGGATAAACCATCAAAGGCCGTCCCAGAATGGTATAGAGATTCTTCCCCGGAAAACCGACACTTCCTTTTCGGCCCAATAATAAGGCGGCTATCATAATAATTTCACCCGTTAATCATCACACTTGTGAATGAAAGACTGAAAATTAATCTTTTCATATTTAATCATAGCTGCTTAATAAAATGAACCCATATTTTTCGCCAATTCTTGTCTGTGCGGGCGTATTGACAGCAGAAATCATCTTTAGCTTTCTGCACTTCAGGTTGACGCCACCAGCCGGAAACATCTTGCCAGATTTTATTAACTTTTTCAGCTGCTTCCTCCGGTGTATCAAACAATATATCCGCAGAACGTAAACCATCAAAATATTTTGTAGCTTCACTGGATACCGCAAAATGCTCAGGATTCCAGAAAAGTATTGTCGGAGCATTCATGGCAAAAGCCTCTGAAACGCTCGTTCCATTATGGTCGATAACTGTCAATCTGGATCTATTTATCTCTTTGGCTAATCTGCCTTTTAATAGAAACTGTTCTGGGGATAATACATTGCCAAGAAATCTTACCTCATCTGCCCCATAATTATACCAATATGGCTTATATCTTATTTGGGAGCGAATATCTTGCTTCAATTTATTTATAAAAATAAGTTTGTTTTCCAAGTGGCTTAATTGCTGTTCTGGAGTAAGACTGCTCAGCAAGCGATAGAAGAATGTCGGATACATTACACTCACTATAATTAATTGATTATTCTCCTGCTTATGTTTAGGTAGTTTGCTCAGCATTGGTGAAGGCAATGAATAATAAGTTGAGGGATATATGTGCTTGTAGCTCCAACCCCAGGTAATAAAACCATCACTTATTTTATAATCGATTTTACTTATAGGCATGCTTAATGTTTGGCCAAATCCAGCTCCATGTTGTGCAGATAGCCACTTCCCGCCATTTTCACAAACCACAGCTATGCTAAAACTTTTTTTTTCAGAATGATAAATATCATTGCCTATCCAATATTTAATGGGCAAATTATTATTGTTATTATAATAAATATTAAGCAGGGCCTCGGGAACATATCGTAAGAATATGCGCTCTATAATTTTTTCAAACTCAGTTAGTGCTCCAAATTCAAAGTGTAGTCTAATGAAATCATTTCGGTTACCTTTTATTTCTGACAGATTGCTAATATCAACTCTTCTAAATAAAAAAAATGGATCATACGCAAACTGCAAGCAAATCCTGTCAACGATGGAAAGACCGTAAATACTACCTAAATGCAAAGAGGTGCTCGGCCAATGTGCGAAATAACCCCATAGTTTTTTAATAAATTTTACTCTTGACTTACCCAGTTCAGTTGTAGACCTATATTCCCTTATAGATTTCTGATCATATCCTTCATTAGAAAATTCGCATGATATCGCATGTGCACTGGGGATTAAAAAATCAAATCTACCAAATCGAATAATGTCTGACATTATCTGCAGATTATAGTAATGTCCTTCTGTCATTTTTCTCATATAGTCCCGAAAATCCCGGCAGGGATTGACATCACTATCAATAATATTAACAATAAATTTTTCATTAACTACTTCACCAAGATTTTTTAATCGTTGATAGCGGTCATAGCAATGACCAAGCCAGCAATTAAGCCAAACTATAAAATACATTTCCCAGAAACGTTCGGAGTATGCAACTTTATGAAAAGAATTCATAAGATTAGATAAAGGTGGGATAATTCTATCAGTCAATGAATCTATATATAAAGATGCTTCTAAAATTGATTGCGGACTTTGCCACGGAGATGGGGCTAAAAGAAACTTTTTTTGATCCCAAAAATTATGTTTATCATTACCTGCAAAACACCATGGTCCCAAGAAAACTGCATTGTGTTCGTCTGCAGGCCAAAACTCCGAAAATCCCGTTAAGACGATCTCTTTCATTATTTTTTACGATGTCCGCTTATAGCTCCACGACAAGCAGAATATATTTCTCCGGTCCTTCAAACTGCTCCCACGTAGATACTTTGGTTGACTTAAATCTTTTATTGAAACTCTCCTCAAAATCCTTATATGTTTTAAACTTTATAATCCTTTTCCCCCTCTGTTCATAAAGACACCTGTAGTTATGTGAAATAATATTAGTTTTAAAAATTCTTTTTTCTCTTAAGGCAGGTTTGGTATTATCTTGGTCCCATTCAAGATGAATAATATATTTTTTACTTACTCGAATCATCTCATCAATGGCTTTTTCTATCTTGGCAGGATGGATATTCATAAAGACACCGAGGGTAAAACCAATATCGAAGGCCTTGTCTTTGAATGGCATTAAGCATGCGTCTCCCTGGACGGCAGGCATATAGATATGAGGCAGATAAATCTTGCTATTCATTAATTGCGGCATACTGAAATCTATCCCCTCAATCTTTACATTAGGAAACTCCTGTTTTACTCTTTTTACGTTCCATCCAAAACCGCATCCTGCCTCAAAGAAGTTTTCAAAACTAAGCGACCTTAGTTCGTTAATAAACATGTCTTGAAAAAAGATCTCATAGGTATAATGCTGAGACTGGAAAACCTCTTCAAAATATCCTGCGCCCCGACTATTCCAGTACTGTCTCTGGTCGTGAAGCTTGTCAAACGTAATCCCAAACACTTTATGTATGTAACATTTAAAAAACCAATCAATTTTATAACGCGGGATTCCCAAGAAGTTTTTCCAGTAACTTTTTCCCCCGTCACGCACTTCGCACCCCAATAACCACACTCATTACATTTCCCCAAAAAGGGGGAGAGACCATATTTGTTTTTATATGCATTGTGTTACAGAGCTTCTGTAATATTATTTTGGCGATATTTTTATGTAATTCTTTCCATGAAAAAAATGAGGTCCTATAAAAAGGATATTTAACATCCTGTATGTATAATCCAACTTCATGAAGGAAAGAACCAAGTGTCTTTGTTGAGAAATAGATTAAGTGGTTCGAATAGAGCAGTCTGAATTTCTCTTTAAATAGCCTGGCACACAAAGAATTGATGTTCGGAATAGTTACCAATATGATACCATCTTTCTTTAGAATGCGTTTCATTTCCGCTATGTTTTGTTTCATATCTATGAGTCGATCGAGGGTGTGACCAACATAGATAACATCAAAATAATTATCATCGTAGTGTGCTTCAAGCAATGTACCGTGGAACATTTGAACTGCAGAATCTTTTATGTGACTGAGGGCAAATGCTGAAATATCGACCCCATATTTTACCCACGGACCATCCAAGGCTTCAAGAAAGAAACCTGCTGCAGTACCAACGTCGAGTATTCTGCCGCCCCCCTTGTATTTTTTTATATATGAGACTTCAATTTTGTGATCCTTGATCTTGTTTTCCTTGTCGGTCAAAAAACTCCGGATCTTACCAGAAGGGTCTACAGCACTGTTTGCATAATAGGCATCCCGATATAAGGCCAAATTTTCTTCTTCAGAGTATCGAGGATTAATATAAACTAACGAACAGACAGCACATTGTACGACACTAAAACTGCGCGGATCACCCCTGAACCCTTTTATACTGTAAAGTGGGCTGGTTTTATTTTCACCGCAAAAGTAACAGTGGGTGTACTCAAGATCTTGCACTGCGACCATCTTGTCTCCTATAAATCCAACAGAGAACCCACTTCCCAAGTATGTTTTTCTTCTTACCGAGGGTAGCATAGAGCAGCGCTTCCGTAAGCGGCACTATCTGACTGAGGGAAAAGTTTCGAAAAATAAGACCCATTCGCAGATGATCGAGACCTAATAACGAGCTAAGCCTTTTGAAGGGGTGCTTTCTGAGGAAGTCGACTCTGACTTCGTTGTTACATTGAGCCACAAGATCGAAGAAATCTTTGTCAGGCATTTGTGTTAAGTTAATAGTTTTTGAGTATTTATCCATCATAAACATATCTTCTGTTAAGTATTTTTCCTCATTCTTTAAAAAGCCCTTCTCTTTTGCGATAGTATAGAGTTTTGTGTTTGGAATGGGAATTATAAAGTCAATGGTAGGTACTTGTGACCACTTTATATGATTGAGCGATATTAAAAATTCCTTTGTTTCCTGCAGTGTTTGAGGCGTTTCTGATGGTGTTCCCGTAATAAGATTTAAGGAAGGTTTTATGCCCACCCGATTGGTCATTTCTACAACCTCTTTTGCAAGCTTTTTCGTAATCCCCTTATTCATCTCTGTAAGGATGATATTACTCCCCGATTCTATACCATAGCCTATTTCTATACACCCCGCCCGTTTCATCAATCGCAGGAGTTCTTCATCAACGAACTTTATTTGGGTCTGGCACCACCAAAAAACATCAAGTTTTTCTTTGATCATCAATTCGCACAAATTTTTGATCTTTTGTTTCGACCCGATGAAGACTTCATCAAAAAACCTGAAGTACCGTATATTCCAATTATTTTTAAGGAAGATGATCTCTTCTACAATGTTTTCAGATGAACGGCTCCTGACAATCCTTCCCGAAATAGGGTTACAAAAGATGCAGGTGAATGGACATCCTCTACTTGCAAACATTATAGCGCAATAGCGCCCCGGGGAACCATACGGGAATGCCCTTCTGATGAGACCGAACGACCATCCGCTCCTGTCGGGAAAAGGGATGGAGTCCAATAGTTTTATTTTGTCCCGAAGAGGGGTCTGCACCAATTCATGCCGTTCGTCTAGGTAATTGATGCTTTTGGTTTCTCTCCAGTTTTTATTGTTTTTTATCAAGTTCAGCAATTCGATGATTGTTTCTTCCCCTTCATAGAGGCAGACACAATTGACCCGTGTCTGTCGGAGGATGATTTCAGAGATAATCGTCGCCATATTGCCGCCTGCAACCTGAAAAATATTATTATTGGTCTGGTATATTTTTTCTGAAAGGTGTTTTAACTCCTCGAATTTCAAAAAAGTTCCCCCAAACGCAACAATGTCATACTTCGCAATGTCAAAACGGCTTACTTCAGCCCAGCTGTTGAAAGCTTCTTCTTGGAGTATCTTTTCGGTGTGAAGGTCTAAACAATCCACAACAAGGCCGTGCTTTTTCAGGACTGCCGATATGTACGCCATACCAAAAGGGAAAAAGAGTCCGGCGTAGCCGAGACGCGACCCGGAATTCTGCAAGTTAATGAGAAGAACGTTCATGAATTTATAACTTGAGATGGTGAGCAAATAATATCGAGTAATACACAGCTATTATTTTCTTAACTCTACAAGCCAGTATCCCAAGGGACTTCTGTGACTGCCTGTCTCAATGGTCGTAATATCGAGTTCGAGCTTGCATGAGGAAAAGCAGCCAGCCAAGTCCAATATTTCATCTCGTGAGAAGAAATGGATTACCGGAAACCCATCAAATTGTCCGCGAAAGGTCGTCGTATTGCTGAAATCAAATGTCGATACATCGATCATCCGGCCCTTGCCGAATTCATCTGAGCGATCGGATACAAAAATACCAAAAAACTTTCCTCCTGGTCGCAACACCCTGTGTATTTCAATCATCATTAGCCGTATATCCTCAGTTGTATTACAATGAATACTATTGCTTTCAACACAGGCATGGAAAAAGTTATCAGCATATGGTAAAACTGTTGCACATTGAACCGAGACTTGTGCACTGCATTGGTTTATCAACAAGAACTCTTTTGACATCTCGATAGCATATTCAGAATGATCTACACCATAAGCGTCAAACCCCTCTTTAGCAAGATAGGTAAGTGTGCATCCTGATCCGCACCCTATTTCAAGAATTTTTATCGCTGAACGGTCAGATGCCTTGTAGTAGTTCTTCGCAATAAAAACTACGATATGTTCGGTGGGGTATTTATTAAAACTTCCCTTTTGCTTTTTAATTTTGTATATTTCATCCCATTTCTCTTTGTTAACGTTTTTCATAAGCCTCCTATTTCGCAAGTTGCGCTGTTATGAACCAACGTCCATCTACGAACTCTGAGTCAGGGCCACTAGATTCGACATTTTTTTCTATAGTAATAATTGAAAAGTCCGAAAGGGATTCCATAATTTCCTCAAAAGTAAAGAAATGCTGTGGTATCCCTTTTTCATAAGGATTTTCAAAAGGGGAATTCAGAGCTTTTTTATCACCTGTAATCAAAGTGCGGGGCTCAACTTTGGTCGCTGTCTTGCTTTCATAATCGAAGCCTTCGGTACTTCTGAGCGTTATAAAAAGGAATCCACCATTTTTGAGCATTGTCTTTATGTTCTTTATTACTTTCAGGTATTGACTATAGAGGATATGATCAAGAGCCGCGTGGGATACGACAATATCATAGTAATTATTCTCAAACGACAGATGCTCCATGTCTATGCAAATAAGTGTCTCCTTAAATCCGTTTTCGGCCAACAGTTTATTCCCTAAATCAACTGCAACCCGAGAGATATCAACGCCGTATGCTCGATATCCGAGCCTATTGAAAAATAATACATTTGCACCGTTCCCACATCCCAAATCAAGAATGGTTTCGGCAGGTCGTATTGTCTTATATTCTTTTATGCCTATTTGTTTTTTGAAATTTTTAGCCATGAACCGTATTAAACACTCAGAGGGATACCACATAGTCATCCCTAAACGGTAGGCATTGTCCCATTTTACTTTTGTTGTGTCCTTTTTCATCACATCCCGTAATTATTGCTGTGAGCTTTATACATTACCGCTTTTATCTTCCGTCAGGAACTGAAAGGGCCTTTTCTTTGTGCTTCATAAGCCAGTCCCCCATGTGTCTTGTACCCCACCTGTCACAAGCGTCGCATAATGGCAGCCGATCATATGCATGGTTCACATGGTGATATCTATAGTTTTTAAGCTCATTGCCATACCAGATTTCTCTTAAGGTCTGGATATTTGAATCTCCAACGGCATTTTCTCCGTTCCAATCACAGACACACGGGGAGACCTTTCCGTTCCACTGAACCGCCAACAAATACCAGATTCTGTCACAAGGGTAACGGCTCTCTAACTCACCGTAATTCTTTAAATAACTTTTCATTCCTTTGATGTTTGCGTTCACTTTTTGGCTTTTGCCATCCCAAATGCTGAGATCCTTTTCGATAAAAACCGAATCTGCATTCTTGCGCCACTGTTGTTTGAATGCTTCGATCTGATCAGCATTCAGGTCGGTTTCGAGGAACTTGACCCTGATGAAGGGTAGTTTTACCTTCAATTGTTTCTTAAGCGCCACTGCGTGCTCGATGTTATGTTTTATATTCTCAAAATGTTTGGTATGCTTCAATTGCTCATATCGTCCAGAACTGGCTGCGTCGATACTGATATAGAGCTCATCGACCTTCGTTTCGATGAGCCCTTTCATTATTTTTTCCGTAAGCAGTACGCCGTTGGTTGCAATCAGTATCATTTCAGCAACTTTTTTTGAGCTGGCGTATTTTATACATTCGAGAAAGTCCGGATGTAGCAGCGGCTCTCCCATCCAATGAACGAACAATTTCCTGAGTTTTGGATAGAGACTTGCTTCATCGATAATCTTTTTAAAAAGAGTCACTTCCATGAATCCCTGCGTTCTATCCATGCTGTCGCGGGGGCACCAGATGCAGTTCTCTGTACACCTGTTGGTTAGCTCAACATTGAGCACCATGGGGAATTCTAAGGGAATTCTTGACTGTAATCGCCTCTTCCTGAACAGCCTGCTGTCCTTTATCTTTTCTTGTATTTGGTTTAAATTCATTAACGCTCCCTCATTAAAAAACACTATTTTAAATAGATATTACTTAAGAGACTTTGAACCATATTTGGGAGGAAGCCTTCGCCTTCACATATTTTTATGAGCGGGAACATATAGTGAGGCAGTTTCAGGTAGAGGGGGAAGGTCTTTAGTAATCCTATCAGTTCCTGCTTTGTCATGCCTTTGGGAATGAAATGCGGTTCATTCATTCTGTATTCTGCAATATAGTTGGAGGAAATAAGATTCTCCTGAACCAGCATATCCATAATTTTTGTTGCAGGATAAGGTTCAAGAAATACGACAGACGAGGTTGCTGTTTTGCTTGCCCTATTGAGATCTATCGTGTCAAAGATCGCCTGGCGTGTTTCAAAGGGCAATCCTATCATATTGTACGCGGATACCCTCACGTCATGCTTGTGTATGATATTTATTTTTTCAACAATAGTTTGGTCCGAAACATTCCGATTTAAAATGTTCTTACGTATCCATTCATTCCCTGATTCTATGCCAACAGCAAATGTTTTGCACCCCATGTCTTTGAGAATCTCAACCTTTTCATCGGTAATCGTCTCGCAGCGTGCATAGACCAAGAACGGTAAGTGCACTTTCTCGATGTATTCTTGGGAGAACTCCTTGAGGAATTCCATGCGGTGAGACGTAAAGTCTTCGTCCCAAAAGCGGATAAATTCAAAATTATACGTATTTTTGAGAAAAACGATTTCGTCTATGGCTCGCTGAATTGCTTTAACACGGCGATATGTGCCTAGGCCTTTATAGATACCTCTTAGAGAGTGATTGACGCAGTAAGAGCAAGGGAACAAACAACCCCGGCTTACTTCAATGCTTGCCATTTTATAAACCTTACCATCAAATGGACGATAGAAATGAAACTCTTCGAATCCCGAAAAATCCTGGAATGGAATATCGTTCAGCGAAACGAGTGGACGCATCTCGTTTTTGATAACCCTGTCTCCCTTTTTCCCCACGATATTTCTTACCGTATAGAAATCCTTCCCGTGCTCAAGTCGATCTATGAATTCGACAATCGTATCCTCTCCTTCACCGATACAAACATAATCGACCTCCGGATGCGATATGACTTGGTCCGGCGCAATCGTGGGATGAATCCCGCCGTACAATGATATTATCGATGGGTCTATCTTTTTTGCTATGCGTATCAGAACTAAAGAAAAAGGGAAATCCGTCGTCAGGCAGGATACCGCTACAACGTGAGGAGAGAATTCTTTCAGGAGGCCCGCGAAATCTATATATATATCAGTTTTGAAAAGCATTTGATTATATTTGTCTTCGTCCGTCTTTTTAAACATCCCCATCTTGGTTTGTAGCATACCCCACTGGGTCCATCGGTAGCTGTTGGCGTCAAAAATCATGACCTCATGCCCCTCACGCTTTAAAACAGCCTGTAAGATAGGGATATTAATGGGAATGTTGCCTCTTCCAACCCGTGACGGATATATCAACAGTACTCTCAAGTATTGCTCCTTTGAGTTTTTTTTGTCTCCATATCTAAAATATCTGGTGACTCTCTAAAGTGTCTGCCTTGATGATTCACATTAAAATCATGTCATCGGGAAACAGTAGTAGGCTCTTCATACAAAACTTCGTTTACCTCGTGTTTCCTTCCCGAATAAGCCTTTTCATCCCTGATAATAGTAGCTCCATGATGGCACTCTTTGCAAACAAGCGACTCGAGCCTTTTGCCTCCGAGGTGGCGTTTTCGTTCTTCTTCCTGCTTACTATCCCAGATTTCCTTTATGGAGCGGTCTTGAGCATTGCCCAAAACTTCTTTCTTCTTAAAATCCGATGGACACTTCAGGACGTCACCGGTGCTTGTAATGGCAATTCTCTGCCAGAGGCGATAGCAAACATAATTAGGATCAGGGATAAAATGAATGTTTTCATAATCAAAGTTAATGTTGTAAGATACCTTATCTGCAATATTCCCCACGATATTCAGATACTCCTCGGGGTTTTCTTTTATGGCCGACCAGATACTCTGCACTTTAAAAATCGGTTTCTGTACCTTTAAATATTTTCTAACTTCTGCAAACATTTTTATGCGGGCAAGAGCCTCTTCATATTTCAGAGGAGTCCGAATACGTTCATACATTTTTCCTAAGCCGTCAAATGAAACCGTCAGGCAGTCAAGTCCGGCTTTGATGAATCCTTCTGCCATATCCTCTGTTAAAAGGCTGCCGTTGGTGTTTATCCATACCTCTTTGATCCCCTTTTGCTTTGCATAGGATACCATTGAGACTATTTCCCGATTCAGGGTAGGCTCGCCACGCATGCTGAATTTTAAAGTAAAAAGATTGTACCGCGCGCATTCATCAACTATTTTTTTATAAAGCGGCATGGGCATGAAATCAGATTCATGCATGTCCATATATTGTCTAAAACAATGTTCGCACTGTATATTGCACCTACTTGAGGACTCAATATCGACATTAAGTGGAAACTTTGGAACAATGCCAAGGCGATAAAAATAGTTCCACTGAAAACGGTTCCATAAATAAGCAACCATATGCCCATGGCCCCGTCTGAAATGGTTCCTAAAACTCTTCCAACCGGTATCCATGTCAAACTGCAGCTTGTTTTCTTTTATTCGTTTGACCATCGTGTTTTACCTCTTTACAACATGTGGTTGTTTTGGAAGCTCTTGTATCCGGTTGCGGAGTTTGATAATTTTTAAATATTCGTCGCCTGTTTTTACAGTATAAAAACCTCCCAACAAAAAAGGTTTTCCTTTCTCAGCGTTGTGCTTTGGAAGACGAACGACCTCAACCTCGTCAACTATCATTTTTCCCCCTTGATAATAGAAATAAGCTCCTGGATAGGGTTCAGTCAAAGCACGCACCAGGTTTCTGATTTTAACAGCCGTATCGCTCCAGTTAACTTTCCCGTCTTTTGGCTTTCGAGGCGGGTAATATGAGGCAAAGCGTTTGTCTTGCTGAATGCCCCTGAAGTGATCAAGACTGATTATATCAAAGGTTCTTTTGATCAGCAGATTCCCCGTTATGACAGCTTTTTTATAAACGTCCATTACAGTATCATCGTTTTTTATAGGGATTCTGTGCTGACAGATAATGTTTCCCTCATCGAAATCTTCGTTTATGTGATGGATTGTAACCCCAGTTTGACGTTCACCGTTAATTATGGCCCAGTTAAGTGGATGTCTTCCTCTGTATGCCGGGAGCAACGACATATGGATATTTATAATGCCAATACGGGGGTAGTTAATAATATGTCGAGGTATCAATTTCGGATAACCGGCTACAATAATGAGATCAGTCGGACAAGGGTGTACTGTAAATTCTTCCGGTTCAATAATCTTTATGTTATGTTCTTTGGCGTAGTTGAAAGCAGATCCGAAAAATTTTCTTGCCTTCCTACTGATCTTCGTGCAGACAATATATTTGAGGTCGGAATGCCTCTGTATTGCATCAAGAAAGGGTGATTCATTCCCAATAAAAGTAGTTTGTACTCTCATTTTTTAACCGTTTCTCCAAACTCTGTCTTTCCACCTCATTTCTTGCATGTCCCAATCGTCAGGAATCCAAGCATAGCCGTGTTTCTTTGCTCCGTGTCTGCAGTGTTTACATACCTGAATCTCCTTTCTTTTGCCTTCTCGGTGAACCTTACGGATACGCTTTACCTTTTCGCTTTCCCACGCCTTCTTGAGGGTAATCTCAGGATATTCAATAGTTTTAGTGACACCTTCAATGACAATATTTTTATAAGGAATACCAACGTACCTTCCTATCACTACCTCGTCATCTTCATTATGTGCCCCTGGGCATGGCATGATCATACCATTTGCACTGACGACCAGTCGTTGAAACGGATATTGGCAAAACCAGTCGTCCATCACTGCGTCTTCCGGGAGCTCAGCACCCCGGTAATC
The DNA here is from genome assembly GCA_026388815.1 of Pseudomonadota bacterium. Lineage (GTDB taxonomy): Bacteria > Desulfobacterota > WTBG01 > JAPLJA01 > JAPLJA01 > JAPLJA01. Next base: position 34,167 of record JAPLJA010000033.1, on the reverse strand, counting down.
AAGCATTTCGTTTATAGTTACAAGACCAACGCCAATGCTTTCCATGAATAAACGATAGCGTTCAGGATTATTGGAAATAGGTGGGTAGATTGTGTTTGTCCTAATTTGTGGCATGGTTAAGCCAAGGACTCTTCTTACCTCTATCATTTTTTTAATATTATCGACAACAATATCGAATGGCCTCTTCATCTTTTCGATTTTCAGTGATTTCCTAATTTTCCCATAATCATCTCCGAAACCATCAATGGAGAAACTAAGCCAGCTTGGCTGCGCTTTTACAATTTTTTCAATCAGAAGGTCTTTGAGAACTCTGCCGTTAGTTAAGCTTGTTATCTCAAGGATCTTTTTATGCCGAGCATAAGCTAAGACATCGGCAAAATCATGCCACTTTCCATCTGAACCTTTTGAATGGTAAAGAGTGGATTCGCCGCGCCATGAGAACAGCATACTGTATACACCTAATTCAACACATTCATCTATAATTTGAACCACAATGTCCCAAGGAAGCATTCTCTGTTTACCGACTATGGTCTTTTGAAACTCGGGCGTCCGTGTGTAACACATCTCGCATGTCAAATTGCAAACACTGACAAGCTCACAGATGACAGCAAGGGGAAAGGATCCAGGGTCCATTTCATCAGACCGGCGATGCCATTCCTTACGGTATTCTTGATACCGGCGCATCTCATCTTTGGTGGAAAACTGGGATTGGATAAACTCCCTTTCTTTCTCTTCGGAACTGTAATGATACGTAGATTCGTCAAATTTGAGCCTGCTTTTATTATATTGACTTTTGATACTGTCTTCTCTTTTTCGGATTCCCATGCTTAGACCCTTTTCAAGACTTGTTGTGGTTTTTATATATGAGGATGTCTTCTAATATCAAATACTCCAGCCCTGACTTCATGAACACATGCAATGCATCTTGGGGGGTGTTAACAATAGGTTCTCCGTGCAGATTGAAGGAAGTATTTACCAACCCTCCGACACCGGTCAGTCTTTCAAAGGCTTTAATGAGGCCATAATATCCCGGGTTCGTAGATTCTTCCAAGATCTGGGGACGAGCTGTCAGATCCCCTTGATGGAGTGCCGCGATCAGGTCTCTGTTAGCAAGAGGTTTTGTCTCAAACCCGATGGCCATGTGTGGGCTTTGAATATTCTTTGGGTTCAGTAAGTAATCATTGCTCCGCTCTTCCGTTACAACCGGAGCAAAAGGCATCCAGAAGTCCCTGCTTTTAATTTGTTGATTTATTTTTCGTATCACATTGAGGTTTCTCGGATCGGCAAGAATAGACCTATTCCCCAGTGCCCTCGCACCAAATTCCATTCTGCCTGAAAATCGGGCAATGGGATTGCCTCCGGCTATAATCTTAGCCACATCATCTGCTGTAACTGGATTTTTTATTATGATGAAAGCTTCCCCACCGTATGCTTCAAGTGCTTCATCAATGTCTGAATGGGAGTATGCCGGACCGAGATATAAATTCGGCACAAGGGGAATAGCCGCAGGGACCTTACCTGTCTCCATGCAGTGGAAAACATAGATCCTGTAACAGGCTCCAATTGTTGTTGACTCATCGCTACCCGTCCCGGCCACAAATATTTTATCAACTTCATCCAGTTTTGCCACTTCCATCATTGCTTTGATATTCATGGCAACTCCGCCGCTGACCACAATGCGCCGGACTCCAGTTTTGACAATCCAATTTCGAATCCAGTCGCAAATCAGTGTTTCTATGTATTTCTGCACACCACCTGCGATTTCATCAAAACGGCAACCTTCAAAGCGCTCTTTAAACCAGAAATAATGGTCAGTTGGTTTTTTTCTGTATTTAAAATTACAGCCATCTACGTAGAGAGTATCGGCCAGAATGTCCCAAACAAGCTGGTGTCTTGTATTGTAACCTGCTAAACCCATAACTTTATATTCATGCTCATTTGGTTTCATGCCAAGCATGAGGGTGACATACCGGTAAAGTCTCCCTATATTACAGAGATCAGTCTTATATAACTCTTTGTACACGCCGTTTGCAAAAATGCCAACGGATGCATTCATCCCGTCACCCCATCCTTCAATGACAAAACTGAGTACTTTCTCTTCTCTGAAAGGTGACATATAATAACCATAATAATGATGGCTCTCGTAATGAACAGAGTTTTCGATCTTCTTTATCCCGTCGCCCAAGTGTCTTCTCAGCAAAAGGGGCCGAATATCCTTGCCGGGTCTGATATAGTCACGTATGATTTCTGGCGTGTAATGTTCGGGTATTATCTTGTCCTTAAATATTTCATAATAATCCACCTCTATTTTGTCATACAAAAGAGGTTTCCAGTATTGCTGCTGCTCCCGTACCCAATCCTGCACAGAAAAGGTACCGTCTCTGTCTACTACCCAATGATGGTAGTTAAACGTAATTGAGTCAAATACAGCAATATCGATATCCGAAGGGTTCAGAGCTGCTTCTTTTAGGCAATACTCCACAGCGTTAGAAGGGTATATCCCGATATTTTTTTTTCTAAGGAACCGCTCCTCACTCGCACAAGCAACCAAGCAACCGTCCTTCAGAAGCGCAGCCGTTGAGTTGGTGCCTACCATAATACCTAAAATGTTCACATTTATTACCTCTGCTATATTTTATTTTCGAATCAAGCGTGATAAGCTCGTAAAAAGTCAAATAAAGACAAATTTGTCATTTCGACCACAGGGAGAAAACATTTTTTATTAGAGAGTTACAAGACCTCTTGCTGTCGTTCGGTATAACAAAATGGATTTTTTTACTGAAACGCCAAGATAAACATGGGGCTACTCTGAATATTCTAAATAATACCAAGCTCATAAATAATTCTCTTAAGTCCTTTACCGTCAATAAAGTTCTTTGCATTTTGGGAAAATTCCATCCTCTTCGGGAAGTCATCCAAGAACGCTTCAATCTTTCTTATGCTTTTAGCAGGGTCTTTTGTTTTTATGTCGTCAAGATTGAGAAAAACCCTTTTTAATTCGAAGTGCGCTGCTGTTGTGTTCTCGTATTCAATAGTAGGTATGATAAATCCTGGGGTCCCTGTATACGCCAGTTCAAGGGCGATATCGCCACCGGAAACGAAGGCAATATCTGCATTATACATAAGTTCGCCCATGTTAGGCACATTTCTCAAAATGCACATCCGTTTTTTTGTTCGTCTATGTATTTCGTCTATTTCATAAAACTTCTGAAAGGCAGGTCCTAAAATAAGCATGATTTCAAAATCGTGAGTCACCCGTTCCAAGACTCTCAGAAGAGTAGGCGTATAGTTTGCCGGATCAGCTCCACCCAAACAGACTAGGGCTGTTTTTATTGTTTTTCGGACGTTCCGTTTCCGCCGAAACCCTGCACCAAGAATAAAATAGTGTCTACCTATAAGATATTTGGTTGAAGGCTGCCGCTTATTGTACTTCTGCAAAAGTGGTGTGACTGACGGATTGATTAAGACATGGGGAAAGAGGCCATTATCACCTAAATCGTCAAAATATATTGTCCTACTGCAACAGTTGTTGAGTTGCTCAAAATAAGTATTGTCCAGACCACGAATATCGGTAATCAGTATATGTTTGGAACATATGTTCCTTAATTTGTTGATTTCTTTCTGGAGATCAATGCCTTTTGGCAGTTTTATTATTGGGTATTTTCCCTCCTCGACTTTCTGTATGCCGCCTTTTATCTCCTTCATGACAAAAACTGATGCAATCTTCTTTTTTCGTAAAAAGTCAGCAAACTTCAGACATCGATAGACGTGGCCCATGCCCAAGCTGTATAAGTTGCCGCCGTCAACTCTGAAGAAAACATTCATAAAAAATGTTGAGACCTAAAGCCCTAAATCAGAATAATAGATAGGCTTGTCCTTAAAAATATTCCGTTTTGCTTTTAGGCCGCATACAAAATCCCAAGCACCGGCTGCTATGCCTTTGACCGGCCTTAATAAGATAGTATTTTCTAAACTGATTTTTTCTCCCGCCGCTATATCCTTTTTACAGTATAATCCCCTTCTGAAATCATTTCTTCCGATTGTTTCGTTTTCGGTAAGGACACGTGGTGCAATCCCCATCATGATCGGGACTGATTCACAAAAACATCTCAGTTCTTTTAATTCATGAGGTTCAATAGAAATATTATGATCTGCATCAGGAAACCTTTCGTGAAGCGCTTTGTCAGTAGTAAAGTGTTTTTCAATGACTACCGCACCCAGAGACGCTGCAATAAAAGAACTGTACAAACCGAGTGAATGATCAGAAAGACCAACCGGTACCTTGAAAGTCGATCGCAAGAGATCCAGCATAGCAAGATTCAAATGGTCTGGGGATGTCGGATAATCAGATACACAGTGCAAAAGGACCAATTTATCGTTCCCTGCTCTCTTCATAATAGTGATGATCTTCTCTATTTCCCCGAGGTTGGCCATTCCGCACGAGACAAGAACAGGCCTCTTTTTTGCGGCAATATAGGTGATAAGAGGGATATTATCGTTGTCCATGGATGCTATTTTATGTGCTACGGGATCAAACTCCTCAGCAAGATCGACCGATTTAAAATCGAACGGCGTCGTTATCAGTTTGATGTTGAGACTTTGTGCCTTTCTGAACAGCTTTCTTTGGGATTCAAAGGAAAGCTCCATAGCTTTTGTGCTTAAAAAATAAGGTAGTGATGGATGAAAAAACTCTTCAGTAACAAAAGACTGCAATTTTATAAAATCGGCACCGTTTTCTTGGGCCGTTTCGATCATTTGCCATGCAAGAGAATCATCGCCTCCGTGGTTAATGCCAACTTCTGCAATAACTGCTGTTCTATGTTCCGGCCAACCTGGCCATGCAGGATAATAATTACAAGCGATATTTCTATTTTTCATTCCGTTTTCCTTGGATATCGTCTACGTAAATATTTCTTCCATAACAGGGACGCCTACTCCATTAATAATGTCGAGGCTTTTATCTCCGTGGTTAAAAAGAAGGTCTATTATGGACATGCAAGGCATAAAGGGGTCATACATTTGTTTGTATACCGGGTGGCGGAATTCCTGTATAATAACCTCGATTCCATTTCTGTGAAACTTTTCCATATCAAGATAATCCCGTCCTGAAATGCCTGATACATACTTTGTTGTCCCAATTGCTTTGCAAATGTTAAATATCAAATCGCCCTTTTCACCTAAAACGCCCATCGTTGAAGCCAAAACAACATCTTTTTTCAGACCGAGAACATTGAAAAAAAAATGTATTAAAGATATGTTTAATTCCGATAGGTATTGATATTCATTACTGTATGTAGATTTGAAATTGTCCCAAAAGGTGTTAAAGAAGGGGGCCTTGCAGTAATTGTGGTAGATACTGTCCGTGTTTTTAATTATCCATTTAGTGTCATCCCTATATATTTTTGCATCTTTTATAAGCAGTTCATCTCTGTTTTCCTTTTTCAACGGTACCGTCAACCACTGCCAACCGTTCTTTATCCTGATTTTATTTCTATTCTGAAAGTATCTTCTACGGTACTGGACGTTATCAAGAAACACTAAAACTTCAGACATGTAAACCTTGTGAAAAAAACCGAGCCACGGCATATGTTCTGGTTGATGAATCGTAATTACCATCTGACCATTCCGCATTCGAGAATCCTTTCAGCAACCCAGAAGTCGAACATATCATCTATATCAACATTTTCCCACCTGCTGATAATTTTGCGGCCGACCTTGGTTCCATACCGATCTCCGTTTCTCACAAGGTCGGCCTTCACAACATACACGTTACCATCATCGTAGAAGAATCCTGAAATGTTCTGGCGATGAAGATCATTCCTTCCATATTCAACGTATTTGCAATAGAATCCTGTCGCCAGTGAGTCATAGTCATTAAGATAAAAATCTTGAATAGACTCATCAATAAGCCCAGGTCTTCTAACCGGCGATGTGGCCTGAAGCAAGACAACAATATCAGTGGGTATGCACTCAATGGCATGCTGAAGCACAGCAAGAGTTGATGCCTCATCAGTTGCCAACTCAGGTGGTCTCCACAATACTTCAGCGCCGAATTTTCTTACAACTTCCGCGATCTCATTACTCTCTGTCGAAACAATATAGCGATCGATGAGCCACGATTGCCTGGCGGCTTCTATGGTCCAAGCTATCAGTGGTTTCCCTGCTATCTGCTTGATGTTTTTTTCTGGAATCTCTTTGCTGCCCCCTCGTGCGGGCGTTATGCCTAAAATCATCTTAACACCATTTATCTCTTAAGATCATGAACGCCTCTGCATACTCAAAACCAATTTCCATACCCCTTTTCTGTGACCAGATTCTTAAGCCATCTGGAGAACGAGGATGCGGAAAAGGACGGATTTCGCTTTCATAACAGGCCAAAGCCGCCAGCTTTTTATCAATATACTTTTTAATATCCACATAATAGGATGGCAGGTAAGCATTCTCTAAGAGAGATGGAGATTGCTCTGTTGATGAAGGAACTTCATACATGTATATCTTTTTAATGAAAGTGGTAGCAGTAGGCCTAAAAACCACTCTGGCTGCATTAAAAACAGCGATATGATCTTGGTTATTATCCCCTCGAAAAGGGACATATACAATGTCAGGACGAGTCATCTCGACTTGCCTTTCAAGAGGTATAATGATGTCTTGAACGGCAGCATCGAGCCTTTCATCCGGTAAACCAAGAAAATAGATATGATCATAACCTAAAATCTCTTTTGCTTTTTGCGCATGAGTCTTTTCTATCACGTTTCTTGCGTGGTTATAGGAATGATTATAGACTCGGTGGGCGATAAAGATGACGGACACATTATCACCTTTTTCTTTATGCTTCATAATCACCCCACCGCAACCAAGCACTTCATCATCCATATGAGGAGCAACAATAATGACGTTCATCGCAGCTGCATCCTTATTTTAAATTACTATCAATTTTCTCCCAGCTTTCTTTTCTTTTTTGGTCTCTATCCTTATACCACTCAATATATCGGCGCACACCTTCCTCAAATCTTACCTTAGGCTCCCATCCTAATTCATTTTTTGCCAGTTCGCTTGAAATTTCCTTGCCAGAGAAATCTCCCGTGCGCGCCGGTATATATTCGATTTTTACGTCTCCGATCAGTTTCTGTATGGTTTCCGCGATCTGTCTTATGCTCACCTGTTCATTACCATCAAGATTGTATATCTTGTTTTTTGCTATGGATTTCAGAGCCAGGACATTACCCTCAGCAAGATCTTCAACATAAACGAATTTTCTGAATTGGGAACCATCGCCAGCAATGGTGAGAGGTTCCCCTTTTAAGGCTTTGCCGACAAATATGGGAACCACGGCACCGTCCCTTGCCCTAGGTCCATATGGGATACCATATCGAAGAATCGTTGTTTCTATCCCATATAAATTGCTATAATTTTTACAGTAATACTCGCCAGCTAATTTTGTTGCCGTGTAAAGGTGAAAAGGAGCCTGAAGCGGAGTTGATTCATCGACCTTTTTCCCTTGCGTATCACTGTAAACCCATGTGGTGCTACCATAAATTACCCTAATTTTCGATCTGCGCGCCGCTTCGAGAATATTGATCGTGCCTCTGACATTAATAGCTTCTGAATAATGGGGTGATTCGAATACATCCTTGACATCCGCAACAGCCGCAAGATGAAAAATGGCATCGATTCCATGCATTGCCATGCCTAACGTCATATCATCAAGAATACTGCCCTGGTAATATTCGATATTTTTACAAAAAGTTGGCATGATCATGTCATAAATGCGCACATCAACCCCTTTATCTCTCAATTTATCAACAACATGCGACCCAATAAAACCTGAACCACCTGTTACAAGTACTTTCACTTCAGTCCCTCCTGAATTTTTATATATCTCCCTTATAGTATAAAGGCACACACCAATGATTTTTCGCCACCCAATCCGAGTTGTGCAACACATAATTCTTTTTTATAAAGCGGTGGCACGGCTGATCATACACCTTGCCAGTGGACTTCTCTATCGGATCAAAAACGATATACTTATAGTATCCAGAGATCATGCCCGATGGAAATTTAACACGGTTAGGAAATTGCGCGTCCAGATGCTTAGAGGCATATTCGTTCTTCCAAGACACGATTTCATCTAAGCGATCTGTCTGTACACAACCAAGAGCAGCGGTAAATTCACTCATCCGGTAATTCAAGCCTTCCACTTGATAATCGAATTTCCCATAATTTCTATATTGCCGACAGAAATCAAGTAAACTTGAGTTATTGGTAACCAGTATGCCACCTTCACCGGTTGAAATGGTTTTCGTTGCATAAAATGAATAAATACCTGCATCTCCCCATGTCCCGGCTTTTTTGCCGTTCCATGAAGCCCCATGAGCATGAGCGCAATCCTCCAACAGGACTATACTTTTTTCCTTGCACAAATTAGCTATTTTCTCTATTTCAAAAGCAATATGCCCACCAATGTGCACAATCCACACCAACTTCGGTTTAAACTGTTCCACTTTATATTTTAGATCAGCGAAAGACATGCAAAGGTCATGTCTGTTGCAGTCTACGAATTCAATACTTCCACCAGCCTTAATAACACTCAAAGGTGTTGCCATGAATGTATTGGAAGGGCATAACACCGTCTGTCCCTTAACTCCATAGAATTCCAATGCAGCGAGGGCAGCACCTGCCCAACTGGAAAAAACAACTGATGGGCTGTTATTGTAAGCAGTCCACTTTTCCTCAAATAACTTCGCATATTTACCTTCAGACCACTGCTGATTTATGATAATATCATTCCATAATTCGAATAACTTCTCTTTATCATTTTTTTCAAAGCCAATTGTAAATCTCATAAATTCTCCTTTTAAGCACAGATATGAAGCTTGGCGCTAACAATCTTCTTCTTTCACTATTGACACAGAACTTGGTACTCGCCGCTATCTATCACTGCCCCACAACTCATTTTATATATGAGGTCACAGTTTTTTAAAGTAGTGTATCGGTGGGCAATGACAATAAGAGTATAGTCACCCTTAAGCGCTGCAATCGACTTCACTACTGCGCTTTCAGTTTCGTCATCTAACGCTGAAGTGCCTTCATCCATAACAATAATGTCATGGTCATGGTAGATGGCCCTCGCAATTGCAATTCGTTGCCGTTGACCGCCTGATAACATTATGCCGCGTTCGCCCACCATCGTATCGATCCCCTTGGGCAATTGATTCACAAAATCCCATATCTGAGCTGATTTCATCGCTCTCTCTAAGCGGGCAAAGGAAATCATAGCATCCTCAATACCTAAAGCGACATTCCTGGCAATTGTATCATCAATCAAATAAATGTCTTGAGGAATATATGCTAACAATTGACGCCATTCATTCAGATTATTTTTATTAATAGTCACACCGTCAACGGCAATTTCACCACTTTGAGGCGCCAGTAGTCCTAAAATCAGATTCACCAAAGTTGTTTTTCCAGAGCCAGATTCACCAATAATGCCAATTGACTGACCTCTTCGAACAACAATATTAATATCCTTCAGTGCAGGATATTCAGTATTTTTATACTTAAAATAAACGTCCTTAAGCACAATCTGTCTGAATTGTTTAAACTTGCTACGCCCAGCATCATTCCGTTCTTGATTGCCAGCAAAACGCTCAATCTCCAACAATGTTTCATACAACCTATCAATAACAAATAAGGAAAAACGCACCTTGCTCATCGAGACGATAATTTGATTCGATGACGGCATCAATCTCATCGCCGCCACTCCGAATATTCCAAATAAATACACAATCTCTTGAATATTTCTTCCTAAATACGAATAAATAATCAACACTGAAACAACAAAGACAATCATTACAGTCTCAATTAAATAACGCGGTAAAATTTGAAAGGCGCTTGATATTGACCCCTCATTTGCATATTTATCCACAGCCACAGACACCTTACGGTAAAAATAATCCTCCACACCCAACAACCGGATTTCCTTTAGCCCCCCAAAAGCATGATTAACGCCTCTAATAATCTGTTCCTGCGCCTGGGCACACTCTTTTCCTGATCGTTCAAAGCGAACTTTAAAAAAATAATCATATATAAATATCACTAATGCAAGCATCCCAACTAATATGCCTAAAATAATCCAATCCTGATAAGCTAAAAAACCGATAATCACAAGCGCAACAAAACAATTCGCCCATAAGTCAAGTATGTTCATTAAAACACCACTGGCAAACAAAGCACTATAATTATTTATTGTATTAATGATTTCCGCAGTATTCACAGTAACCAAATGTTCATATGGATATTTTTGGTACGCTCCCATAATTTTTTTCACTAATATTCCTTGCTGCCGATACGAAAAAAACACAATAGTTTTTGCGACATAATAAGCCGTTACCCCTTTAATACAGAATGCCGCTACAATCATAATACCGATATATACTGGCGCACCCTTGCTTATTTCACTAAAAAACCCGCCAGTCTCTGAATTAAATAAATTGTTTAGAAACGGCCCAATTAAAGCAATTCCGAACAAATCCAACATGGAAGAAAAAAGAAACAGCAGCAACAAATATTTAATTTTTTTTCTCTCATTACCTAAAATAAATAAAAATTTACCGTAAAAAGTCTTCATATTTTCTCACGATTTATACAAGGCACTGAATATGCTAATTTTATAATGAAATATGTTATTGTTTTGTACCAATATCAATGCACCAATATAGCAAAAAATTCAGATTATTGATTTTTTGTTTGACTGTATCATTTTCACAAATTCCTCAGTTCTAATTTGTTTAAAAGTTCTACTATCAAATCCATTATCTACTACGTTATATATAGTCACACCTCTACTATTAGAAAATTCATTAATTATTTCATGCCTTTGAACTAATTCCGGACTTGGTTGTGAACAAACTTCCACACCATCATAAAAATGACCTGAGATCATAGGATCTTTTGTATAATCTGCACCAACCAAATAGATGTTTTTAAATCCCATGTATATTGAAATGCAAATACTTGCGCTAAAAATACCAAATGATATAATATTATTTAATTTTTCAATATCGATAGAAACATTTGAGGCGTTATCAAAAAACGTCGAATTAAAGGCTAAATAATGAGTATCCTTTTCTCTGAAAGCATAAAGTTTTTTTACTAATTCATAAGAAGATGCATCGAAAAATATTTTTGTTCCAGGTTTTGTTTTTGTATAAATAATTTGTGATAACCAACTGTAAAAATAATGTAAACGATAACCCCATGTATCAACTTCTGCATAAAAATTCACATCTAAATCGTCAAAATTTTTATGCAGAGCCAAGAGACTACAACCAAACACATATTCATCTTTTAATAGCTTAAAATCAACATGGTCCACTGATGTGCCCGTATAGATAATAATTATTCGTTTACCATTGTACTTATCGCGAAGTTCACTATTTTTTTTGGTAATATTGGTGTTTTTGCTGTTCTTATAAGCTGATTTGTTTATTGCGTAGAATTCACGTAGAAGCTGTAAGATTTTTTTAAAATCTTTAAAACTCATTGGCAAACCCTATTCAGCAATGACTTGAAGAGATGGTTCCGGCCGAGGTGACCGAAATCGATGAGGATGACAAAAACAACATGGGTGACGTTACTGTCCATAATTTCTGAAGTAGACATTATGTTTTCAGCACCAGTTTCGCTTTTTCCTTCTGGAGACTTGCCCAATCCTGTCGTCTGAAGGCATTAAGCTGCACAATCTCAGAATGCTCTTTCAAGTATGGTACGACTGACCTCAGTGGCGTGTCATTATTGACACAGCCGAAATGCTCGAAAATAGATTTGAAAAAGGCGAAATCCTCCTCATAGTCGAGAGTCATACGGATGATGGAATCGTAAAAAATGGGGTCGTTCGCTGTGAGCGTCGCCACATTAAAGAGACCAGTATCCTTGAAATAGACCCAAATCATCTCAGTGTCGCTGGTGCCTTTGATGTTACAGACCTTTTCGAGAGCCTTTGTCCTAATACCATAGGTGAAAGCGCCACAGATGAGACCTGTAGGAGCCTCTATGAAATCCACGGCTGTCGACATGAGCTGCTTAACGCCCGTCTCCATCAGCTCTGGATCACAGAGCAGGTCGTCACCATCCATGTTAACGAAGCAGTCGATGCCAAACTTCCTTGCTGCGCCGAGCCAGCGGTCGAGTTTATCGTTGAGGCTACCGCGGAAAGACTGGACGCCGCAGTCCTCGGCTATCTGAACAATATTGTCGTCGACGTATCGCTCTGTGGTGCAGACGATAATGGTGTCGACATTCCTGACAAGCTTCGCGCGCAGAATGATCATTTCTATTGCAGGTTTGCCGAGTATGGGCAGTAGGGCCTTGTTGGGCAGCCTGCTCGAATCGGATCTGACGGTGATAAATATTGCACTTTTCAAGAGTTTAGCATCCCCTTAGTTTCTTCCTAACTTCTGCTTCTGTTTCCGATAGCTTCTTGACGCCATTACCGAGGATGATATTGATGTTTTTTATCCTCTTAAGCAGCAGATCCATGCCGTGGACTTCGAGGCTCGCGAAATGGTCGGAGCCCCACATATTGTGATCGAGCGTCACATGCCTTTCAACAAGGCTTGCTCCAAGCGAAACGGCGATAACAGACGGCTCCAAGTCGTACTCATGGCCGCTGTAACCAACGATGCAGCCGTACCGTTCCTTGAGGAAGGTTATGACCCGCAAGTTCAGCTCCTCAGGAGGTGCGGGATAAATAGAATTCGTGTGCATCAGAACGTAATTACCAGTTGCAAATTCGTCCAACACCGAAACGGCTGTATCAATTTCCTCGACTGTGCTCATGCCTGTTGATAAAATCACAGGCTTACCAGTCATTGCGGCGGCACGCACAAGGTCAGCGTCGATAAGCTTTGCGGACGGGATCTTTATAAACGGCACATTGTAACTGAGAATGAATTGAAGACTCGGGAGGTCCCATACCGAAGCTGTCCAAAAGATCGGCTTCTCGTGGCAATAGTGGTCGATATATGAGTATTCCTTCTCTCCAAACTCGACTCTATGTCTGTATTCAAGATACTTCATTTTACCCCATGGTGTATCCTTGATTACAGTTTTCTGGTGGTCAGGGACACAGATTTCCGGGGTTCTCTTCTGAAACTTGACACAGTGCCAGTTGCACGCGAACGCCGCATCTATAAGCTTCTTTGCTATTCCTAACTCCCCGTTGTGATTCAAGCCAATCTCTGCAATCATGAAGACCGGCTCATCATCGCCAACGCTGTGGCCGCAAAAATCCAGTTTTTTCTTACTCATTATTCCGCTCCCATGCCATTATCATTGGCAACAAACAACGAATGGAGAAGACGATATCATCACTGAGGGTACTCGCCTATCAGCTTCATATCACAATGCTCCACACACTTTATGCCCCTGATCAACTCTATATGATCCTTTCTGAATTTTTCGTAGCGCTCGCCATTACAATCGTTTTCACGACTAAGTCTCCTTTTTATTTAATTTTTCAATTCAACGTTTTGTTCCTATAAAGCAATAATTATATGGAGCAATCAGTTTTTCCTTTAAAAATATTTGTTCTACTTTTATCAGAGCTTCTCCAATTGCCGCAGGCGAATTACTTCTGATACCGCCTAAAAGTCTAGTAAGTTCATCCGGCACCATTACCATGCAGTCCAACCTCCATCCACGGAAAATACCGATCCGGTAACATAGGAAGAATCGTTAGAACATAAATATTCCACAATTTTATTTAATTCTTTCGCCTCCATCATTCTTTTCATAGGAACATTTTCGCTATATTTTTTAATAAAATCCCTGCCCTGTTTATACTTCACGCCTCCTGGAGCAATGCAGTTCACTCTGATGCCTGGTGCCAGAAGAACCGCCAGATGTTTCGTCATCTGAATAACTCCGGCCTTTGAAACAGAATAGCCGATATGTTTTTGGTTGTCCTTATAAATTCTAGGATAAGGCGCCGTTATCCCGTATGTGGAAGAGAAATTCACTATCGTTCCCTTCCTGTTATTCCTCGCGAATTCCCTGCAAACGGAAAACAAGCATGTGAGATTTATCCTAAAATAGTCGCTGAGTGATTCCAGGGAAATATTGAACAGGTCAGTTTTTTCCTTTGAACTGTCAACATGATCATTCAAAGCAAAGAGATTCACTAGGCAATCCGCCCTGTTTTTTTTGAAAAATTCTTTAACAAATTCTTCGTCGGCAAGGTCGTGCCCTAGGCGCAAATCACATTCTATGATCTTATGGCCGGCGGATTTCAAATATCCAGTCACTTCCGTGCCAATCAGCCCTTTTGAACCGGTCACGATGATTTGTTTCATTTGTTCCAGCCCCTATCTGCTTTTAAGCTGCTTAATTGTCTTCAAAAGAACATCAGCCTTTATTTCGGCAAGTTTCGGATCCCTATAATTGGTCTTAAACTGCATTATCTTAGGCTGTACAGCTTCCGCTACCGGACATAATCCTTTTTCATATTTAACGTTCTCATAGACCCAGGGGCATCTTTTCACATACTGCCTTTCTGTGATCATCGGTTCGAGATATGGTACGCTCCAAGCGCCGTATATCCCGTCCCCGCCTTCTTCAATATAGGACTTTCTGAACTTTTCCCAGGATACACCTATGCGCTCCTCACCCTCATACACAACGCCAAGGGTGTAGTAGGAACTTACACATCCCTCCGGGACTTCCTGGGGAATGAGGTAATTACATGTATTCATAACATCAATGAAAAGATGAGCTGACTTGATGCGCAGATCGACCAGTTCATCGACACGCTCGAGCTGTGCCAGTGCAATGGCTGCGTTGAATTCGGAGAGTCGATAGTTCCAGCCAAGTATATTGTGACGCTTGTAATGGGGGTTTTGAAAAACATCCTGGTTGAGCCTGATGCGTCCCTCATCCGCTTTGAGATTTTTGAAGCCGTGTCCTCCGATTTTCCGCACAGTTTCGGCGTAAACCTCACTATTAGTGACAACCATGCCGCCTTCGCCGCAGGAAATATGCTTTGTATTCTCAAAACTAAAACTCGCCATGTCGCCGATGGTGCCAAGCATGCATCCCTTGTAGAAACTGAGAACGGCCTGGGCATTATCCTCGATTACCGGTATGTTGTGCTTTTGAGCAATATCAGTAATAGAATCCATATCAGGCGAGAGACCATAAATGGCTACTGTTATTATGGCTCTTGTCTTTGGGGTAATTTTTTGGGCCAAATCCACAGGATCCATTGTGAAGGTCTTCGGATTGACATCGACGTACACCGGAACTGCATTTGCCAGAATGGTAGCGGTCGTATCCATGATCACCGTTATAGCCGGTGAAAGAACCTCGTCACCCGCCTTAACGCCTGCTGCTTCAAGGGCAGCATGGAGGGTCGAAGTTCCCGAGTTAAAGGCAACGGCGTATTGTGTGCCAATTTTTTTCGCAAAAGCCTGTTCGAGTGCAATTGTCCAGCTACCGCCTGTAGATGACCAAGATTCTCCCTCCAGGACCTTCTTTATATAGTTAAGTTCGTTCCCTAAATATTTATTTGGATTCTTTATATCGTTCATACGATACATCCATTACTTTCTTAAATGATTGAGAAGCTCTCTAACGACACCACATCCGCCATTTGCCGCAATAATGAACTTTGACTCGATTTTAACTTCAGGATAAGCATCTGCCGGACACAAAGGGAAGCCTACAATACGCATTAAACAAATATCGTTTAAATCATTTCCAACAAATACAACTTTATCAATAGGCAGGTTATTTTCTTGACAATATCGTTGAAGAATCAACTCTTTGTTATCAATTCCTTGCAAAACCGGGAGTCCAAGCTTATTTGCTCTGGCCGATACAATTGAATTTTTTTCCTTTGAAAGAATAAGCTGACGAACTCCCATGTTCTTTAAAATAGTTACGGCTAAACCATCTGATCTATTAACTATTACGCTTTCCTTACCATCTTCAGAAAGGATAACTCTGTTATCTGTCATCACCCCATCAAAATCATAAACAACTAACGCGATGTCTTCCAAGGCGATCGTCCAATTTTTTCGTAATGTCTTTTTCATTTTTTTAGAATTGTAAAGTTTTCATAAATCAACCATCGAATAACTTTTTCAGTTATTATAGTTGCTCAACCGCTTCAAAATCATTCGCATGACCGAGTTTGAATTGAATAAATAGCGGCAAAAAGCATCGAGACGCGGATTTAGGCTAATATAATTTTTCACGATTTGCGCGATCACGCGATGCTTCGGCCAGCGGTCGTGGAAAATGCCCCATGGCAGCAACAAATATTCGCGTTGGATCCGACGCGGTGAAAAGCCTGGCAGACGCAGGAAGGAAGAGCGCCTTTCAATTTTGCCTGTCTCAACTTTCTCACTCAATAATCCATGCACCTGACTGTAATGATGCAAATCAGTGCCCGGATAGGGATGAAAAATTGAGCTAAGTACGAACTGCGGTTGACACGCACGAATGACGTCAATAGTTTTCTGCCAGTCATGAGGTGTTTCTGTCGGTATGCCTATCAGTACAAAAAGATTCACGTTGATTCCCCGCCAGCGCAATTTTTCGCAGAAAGTGATAATCTCAGCATTAGAATACTGTGGTCGCCGCAATATTTCATCACGGATCCTCTCCGAACCACTCTCCAGTCCAATGTTCATAAACGTAAAGTTCGCTTTATTAAAGGCATTAAACAACTGTTCGTTCGAGAGCACATGTCGGCCGGCGGCTAAGTTTGATCCAAAACGCAGTGGTTTTTCACGGTTACGATTGAAGGCGGTAAGTTCATTGCATAACGTGATCGTCCAACCGACATCGGCGCCCAATGTCTCGACCTCAAAAAAGATGGCTTGGACGTTGGGAAAGCGCAATGTGACGGCACGCAATTCATCTATCACTTGAGAAATCGGGCGTAAGCGGACATATCGACCTGTCGCAAGCTTTGCCATGGCATGGTTCGAACAGTAGGTACAGCGATATGGACAGCCGCGGCCGAGCAAAATTGATGGCATATAGTTAATATCCGCAACGTGCGGCACCCATAATTCGCGATTTATGGATGGAATATTGGCAAGATCTTCGATGAATGGCCGGGGCGAATTCCGTTCAATGCCATCGGGAGATGCCAGAGTTCGCAGCCACAGATTAGGAATCCCGGACGGTTCCGAAATTCCATGGGCCAATTGTGCCGCCAGCTCCACTGAAGCTTGTTCTCCTTCACTGATACAGACCGCATCAAAAACCTTGTGGCTCATCGTGGCTTCCGGATTCAGAGATGCATGGGGCCCGCCTATGATCACGTAAATAGAAGGGTCCACGGCCTTAATCGACTCGGCTACCGCCCGCATAACTGGAAATTGCGTTGAAACCGCACTCAAACAGCATAGCCGCGGTTGAGTGCGCACAATAAAATCACGCACGGTTGTGGCGATCGGGGTAACCGGAGAAAATACAAGGGTGACAATATCGTGTCCAGCCTGCTGGAGTACAGTGGCAATCGAAGCGATTCCCATTGGAATACACTGTTGGTTGACTAAAGGTTTCTTGCGTAAAACATAATCCACAACCGAGCAAATGCAGGCGATGTTCATGGTTATAAAATTATCCTCTGTGGAGATTTTCTAAATCTATTCTCAAATTCAGTTAAATACTTTCCTTGCGTGAGGGGGTCTGCATTGCGCATGGCCTCGACAACGACATTGATTTCGGTTTCAGAATAATCGTGTCCTCGACCACTCCAAGATATACTCCTTTGCTTCATTAAACTAACACCTCCTGCTTCACAAAAAATAAAAATTTATATCAGTAAGGTGTTGTTTTGATACTCAGTTTTAACAACCCTTGTAAACCTGAAGCATCTTTTGAGCAATAGTGCACCAGTTTAATTGATCCTTGACCAACTCTTGTCCCTTCTCTACTGAGAGCCGGGCCTTTTCCATATTGTCCAGCACTTCCCGTATCTTTTCTTTCAAATCGCCCATATCTTCTGCTTTTGCTATATAACCAGCCCCAGCATTCTTGATCATCCCGGCTACTCCACATGCTTCGCTTACCACAACTGGCGTTCCACACATGAGGGACTCAAAAGGGACAGAAGGAAAGTTTTCATAACGTGATGGGAGGACTGTTACATCTGCATCCACATAGAGAGAAAATTTCTCCTCCCCACTCACCATACCGGTAAATATCACATCCGCCTCTCTAACCTTCCCTTTTTCTCCTTCCACCTTGTTACTTAAATCCACCTGCTTTAATCCGCACTCCGCACTCCGCAATCCGCAATCCTTTTTAAATCCATCATCAGGCCCGGCGATAATTAACTTTGCCTTAGGTTCCTCTCTTCTCAAATCAGCAAATGCATCAATCAGGACATCAATCCCCTTTATCCTGTGTATCCGCCCAAGAAAGAGGATCACCGGGTAGTCTCCGAGACCATACTTTTTTCGAAATGTACCTTTTGGTGGGAGAGTATGAAATTGAGAAATATCAACACCACTGGGGACAACCTCGATCTTTTTATCTTCAATCCCAAACTCCAGGTATTGCCTCTTCTCAAGCTCAGTTAAAGCAATCAGTTTCCTGGCATCTCTTATGATTCTGAGTCCAAAGCACATGTCAAACAGACCCTTCCTCTTCTCCCTGCCCATGATTTTCATTATTGCCCCATGCGCTGAGATAACATAAGAAATTCCTCTCTGTTTACATGCCTTCCAGGCAGCCACATTCTGGAAGGTGCGGTATTCCTGGAGGTGGACAATGTCTGTGTTCCTTAATTCCTCTTTGATGAGAGAAGTAAAGCCAGGCGTTAAGAAGAGTTTCTGGGTGAAAGCCAGTCGATTGGATATGTTTCTGAAGTATCTTACTTTTATTCCATCAATCTCAGTATCAAAATGAAAAAGAGAGCCTCGGGATTCGGGATTAGGGGTTAGGGGTTCGGGTTTTGGATGGCTGATAGCTGATGGCTGATAGCTGACGGCTTGATTAATTCTGGTATTTTTATCCAATGTATCCGTAGTATAGACTGTTACGTTCTGCCCCTGTTTAACCATTTCCTTGCACAGGTCAAAGACCACCCGCGGTGTCCCACCATAAGCCCAGGCAGGATAGAAATAGGGAATGATCTGCATGATGTTCATAATTAAAAGAGGATGATTTTTTCTTCGTGAATACCACTGTTGACCAACCTCTTGTATATCTCTTCCTTTGACGAAAGGGCAGTAATTAAAACTCTATCAAAATCGAGATTCTTCAAGGACTCAATCCCTACCACCTTTTTTCCAAAGAAATCTTTTCCTACCTTGAAGTCGTCAACAACTCCTGCGAGCTCCATGCCGTTCTCCTGCAGGGTAAGATAGGCAAGTTCGCCTACTTCACCCGCCCCGTAAAATACCAATTTCTTCACGCCGTTCTCACTTGCCTGTTGAAAGGCTTTCCTGATCCTTTCTCTGAACTCCCTATAGTAGTTGAAGGAGTATTTCATGTACTCAAGAGTGAGCAATCCCTTTTCTGTAATGCCTTTAGGAGTGAGGTTATAAACAATCCGATTTCGGGGCATGGCCTTGACCATGATGTAACCTTTTTTTATCATCCTCTTAAGATAAAGATTGGTTAATCCAAGGGCTATACCCAGTTTCCGGGACAGTTTTCTCTGGGTAATACTCTCATCAACTGATATCTCTTCTAATATTTTGTAAATGCGGTGCGACTCACTATCCATTAGTTCTTCTATGTGTTCAAATCGTGAACATTCTAATCGCATCTAAGTTACCTGTCAAGAAAAATTTTCACATCAAGAAAAATTTCCTTGACATACATATATATTGTGTTTATAGAATCTGCTAACACAATATTTAGAAATTTGGAGGAAAAACCAATATGTTTAACCTCTATCACTGTAAAAGCTGTAATGAGGTATTTGCTTCCACACCTTTTGATAAGTATCCTGAATACCAGGACCTCTCAGAAGAAGGTGTACTTATGGAAAAACCTCTGGACGACAGCGATATTCTCATGGTGAAACATAAAGGACATGACCTGGAGGAACTGAAGCCCATACCGGGTACAACAATCAGCGAACGGGACTATTGTGAACCGGTTAAAGAGGTCTATTTCGAAGCGACGAACGGCAGAAAAAGATTCGTTATAAAAAAATGGCGGAAGAACGTGAATGAACCAATGGAATATAAGCTGATTCATGGATCTCTGAAAATCATTGTCTACTCCTGTGAGGTGAGAGAAGGGGAGATAAAAAAGGAGTGGCTCCGGGTTATGCCAGAACCTCTCATGGAAAAAGCAGTAATATTTCTTACCATATTAAAGGAAACTGCAACAGAAATGAAGGCGGGTAAAGGGACACGGATGATCTTTGAAACTTTAAACCCTCTTATGTATTACCAGAGGTTCAATCAACAGTGCATTAAAACGGTTTTGAAAAAACTCAAGGATGTCGTTACACCTTTGGAGCTTAAAGAAATCCGAACGTTCATCCGCGAGCAGAATCAGGCTGACGGTGTGATACCCTTGATGATCAGGAAAAAGTTCTTCATTGAAAAGGCAGAAGAAAAAGAGGTGCAGCCGGAAGAATCAGCAGCATGCATGCCTTCAAGGATAAAGCCCATTCCGGTGAGAATCAGGCCTGTGGAATACCAGATATAGCCTTCCCCCATTACCTTTTTCAGTCTTCATTTTGAGGATAATCCTTTTTCTGTTATTCAATTGATTTCTTTTATCGTCTTTGCTATATACTCACTCAAACTCAATCTGATGGATAATAACATTTATTCAACGGGAGGATGGTTATGGGAATTGTCATTGGTATTCTGGTAGTGCTGGTAGTACTGGCTGGTGGTCTCTTTGCGCTGTTCAAGTACAAGAACCGACCCCTGAAGCCGGATTATTTTGAGGTCTTTAAGACACAGGACACAACGCCGGCAGGCAAAACAGGAATCTTTGTCACTGGACTGATCATGCCGGAGAATCACAGCCACGCGTTTTTTCACAACATTGTTCGTAAGATCTTTAAGGTAATAGTCCCCTGGCCTTTTAACTTGCTTGCTGTTAAAGACAGGGGCGTAGCGCTCCTCGATCCGGCTCACGTTCATGCCCGCGAGGAATTCATCCCCACTCACCTTGAAGATCCTTTTGGGAATGACCGGGACTTAGACGGAACACCTTATATCGAGAAATACAGGCAGGGACAGGTTGTATGGGTACCCCCTTCGTCTCGAATCTACTTAGACCACGGCTATTTCCTTTATAAAGGACGCCTATGCGGGGAACCTTCACTCTGCGGTAAGGTTGCAAATAAATCGAGACTCTATTATTACGGACACGGCACCAAGCAGAGAAAACTTCCCCACTGGCAGGAGACTTTCAAGGTTATCAATGCAGCCTTTGACCGGCTGAAACAGAAATACCCTGATATCGAGTGCAGGGCAGAAACGAACATGTTTTATCACGATATGAAGAAGAAGCTCCACGAAATGCTGGATGCAGGCTGCGAGACTATTATCCTTTCCTCATTTATGCCTCTCTATTCCCATTTTGAGGATTTTAATTCCGGTTTCCGTCACTGCTTTGAGTATATAGAGGAATGGCAGCAGGCTCATCCGGATAAGAAGGTCAAGGTAATCATGGCACCCATGATGGGTAATTTCCAGCCACTTCGTCAGGCTTTTCTGGAAATGCTCAAGGACCGGCTGGATACAATCTCTGAGGGGTCGAGCGTGACTGTTGCTGTAACTGTCCATGGCATGCCCTGGGACTTTTTTAAATGGGAGGCATGGCTTCAACTTGCCCCTGCTTACCGGGATAGGATTTACGAAGAGGTAAAGCAGTTAGTGGCAAAATATAAGTTCAGCCGCACCAATGTGGTGATCTGCCAGGATGAATTTGCTGATCCCATCTGGGATCCCAAGCAGAAGTATCTGTCCACCAACCGGGCATACTGGGCCGCCATTAACGATGGATATGACTATGCTATTGGCCTTCCGATTGAGTTCTTATCAGAAAACTCTGATACCCTTATGCACCATGCTATGAAGTGTTATGAGAAGTTCGACCAGTACAACATTGACACCCCCATAGACTATCCTGACTGGTCAGTCCCCTTTACGCGGGAATTAGTGCAGGGGAAAACCCGGGTTATCTATAATGGCTTGCCTGTCGGTAAGTACCAGAAACACGTGGTCGAAGCCTTTTACCAGTCTCTGGATTCGGTGATATCCAAGTGGCAGAGTAAATGAGTCGGTAAGATTAATACCTCGCTCAGTTACAAGCAGAAAGGGGAGCGGCTATTCTTATTTCGCTCACACCTAAAGACTTGGGTCAGCGGTGGCTATCAGCCGTCCGATGGAGTGAGCTGTTGGAAGATCTCATCTCTTGAAAAGGTCGCTGTGTGTGCCGGTCCGTTCAAGACGAAGCGAGTCTCTATATGCAGTGTAAATCAAGATCCAGTCGGCTTCAATGTGACAGTCTCGCGATGGCTGCCACGGCCCCATGAGGGGATGGTCTCTGTGGTACGCTGGAAGCGGAGTACCCTCGGCCAGCAGCTTGACAATCTCCTGCAGCTTGTGCAGGTCCTTCCCTCGTTTCCGCATGCGCTTGACATCCCGGGAAAACTGCCTGGTCTGCGAGACCTTCTTCATTTCTCCCAATTATTGAACATTGCCTCTAAAGACTTGAATTCCTGAATGTCTTCGCCGCGACGGCTCTTCTCTAAGGTGGACGCCGTAAGCTCATTCGGAATCGCTACCGGGAAAGGCAATCCACCACGGAGGGATATTTGCCGGTAGAAAATACGGATGGCCTCCGTTGGAGTAAGGCCAAGTTTCCGAAGGACCCCTTCCGCCTTTTGCTTTGTTTGCGGCTCAATGCGCGCGTGGACGACTGCAGTTTTCATTGTATTATTGTGTCACTTTCGCAACACAGATGCAAGGTGTTTTTTCTCATTTCTATTTTCTCATCATTCGTCCAACATTTATATTATACATCGCTGTTTCTTACCTCAAAAAATCCTTGACAAGATACTTTGGAATATATTATTTTAATACCAAAATATTTGATGCCTAATATTTCTATCTGAAAATAAAAGTTCAACGGGAGGGTGTTTATGAAAAAATTTCTGATTAGCCTTGTGGTTATACTGGTGGTGCTCATTGGTGCGGGATATGGGTTGTTCAAGTATAAGAACCAGCCGCAAAAGCCTGACTATTATGAATATTACAAAACCCAGGACATAACGCCTGTGGGCAAGGTTGGCATTTTCGTCACCGGACTGATTATGCCGGAGAAGCACAGTCATACGTTCTTTTACAATATTGTCCAGAAGATCTTTAAGGTGATTGTCCCCTGGCCAGCCAACAAGTTTGCCATGAAGGACTCGGGAGTATCTCTTCTGGATCCGGCTCATGTTCATATGCGCAAGGAATTCGTCCCCACCCGCTTAGAAGACTGCTTTGGAAACGACCGTGATTATGATGGCATCCCTTACATCGAAAAATACAGGCAGGGACAGGTATTCTGGAAACCTCCTTCCAAGCAACTCTACCTCGACCATGGTTATTTCATCTATAAGGGCCGCCTGGGTGGACAACCATCAGTGTGTGGAAAGGTCGCCAATAAGGCAAGGATCCTTTATTATGGCAGGATAAATGTCCAGAAAAAACTGCCCCACTGGCAGGAGAGTTTCAAGATAATCAACGCAACCTTTGACCAGTTGAAACAGAATTATCCAGGAATCGAGTGCCGGGCAGAGAGCAATATGTACTACTACGAGATGAAGAAAAAGATCCACGAACTGCTGGATGCCGGCTGTGAAACCATCGTCCTGTCCTCCCTCATGCCCGTTTATTCACACTTTGAGGACTTCAACTCGGGCTTCCGTCACTGCTTTGAGTACATAGAGGAGTGGGGGCATTCCCACCCCGGCAAAAAGATAAAGGTAATCATAGCACCCCAGATAGGGGATTTTCAGCCTCTACGCCAGGCTTACCTGGATATGCTCAAGGACCGGCTGGACACACTCCCCAAGGGGGTAAGCGTGACCGTGGCAGTAACCGTGCATGGCATGCCCTGGGACTACTTCAAGCACGAGGCATGGCTCAAGCTTGGGCCACCTTACCGGAACAGGGTCGTGGAAGAGGTAAAGCAGATGTTAGCTACCACCTACAAGGATAAATTCAGCCGCACCAATGTGGTAACCTGTCAGGATGAGTTCGCCGACCCGATCTGGGATCCCAAGAAGAAGTATCTCTCCACCAACCGGGCCTACTGGACTGCGATTAATGACGGATATGATTACGCCATTGCTGTGCCTATTGAGTTCTTAGCCGAGAACTCTGATACGATGTTCCATCATGCCATGAAGTGTTACGAAAA
Organism: Pseudomonadota bacterium; assembly: GCA_026388815.1. Classification (GTDB taxonomy): domain Bacteria; phylum Desulfobacterota; class WTBG01; order JAPLJA01; family JAPLJA01; genus JAPLJA01. Next base: position 9,759 of record JAPLJA010000033.1, on the reverse strand, counting down.
CTTCAAGCAGTTCAGCCTTGAAGATCCGGTAGACTACCCAGACTGGTCTGTGCCCTACACCCGAACACTGGTTGAAGGGAAAACTACGGTGATCTACAACGGTTTGCCCGTAGGGAAATATCAGCATAATGTAATCGAGGCCTTTTACCAGTCCATTGACGCGGTGATGTCCAAGACACAGGCTCAATAAGGAATTTTCTCTCTCTTTTAAAAAGGAAGCCTTCTTTCGGGGGCTTCCTTTTTTTACAGTTGATAGAGTACCTTCAGTTTCATTTTCTCGAAGGACATGCCTATTTACGCTACTCACTTCGCTTGGCTTCTTTATCAAACTGTATAGATCTATTTGGGATTTTTTTGTAGTGAATTCTCCACTGATCACAGGCACCACAAATTCTCTTATACTCCTTGCGAAATTCCCTTAGCTGCTCACCTTTCCAGATTGCCCTGAGATCCTCCTTCAAGATATCACCTACTGAATAGAGGGGGAGGCTGCAGCATGGAGTTGCTTCGCCCTTCAGATTTATATAGAGGTAATCATAAAGCCTGAGGCAGTATTTCCCAAAACGGTGAAGGGATTTTCTCAATATCCTGTACGATAGCCTTTCCATCCCGTGAGATATTGCATAAGGAATGAAATCCACCTGGATTCCTTTCTCCGCTCCCAGGTGCTCGGTTCCTCTGAAGAGCGCTTCTTCCTCTGCATGAGACGGCCTCTTGAGAGAAGGATTGAACCTCAGGTCAAGACGGCTCAGGTTGATCCTGTCTGCTCCTATCTCTGCACCGAGACGAATGAGTTCGTAGAGATCTTCTTCCTTTCCCTGATGGATGGTTACCTGGATTACCACCTCCGGTATCTTCGCCTTTCGCAGGTCCAGCAATCTCTTGAGATTCTCAACTACCTTTTCTCCCCTATGACCTTCTTCACTTTTTTCCCCGATACTCTCGAGGGAAAAGGTAATGCTATCAAGGCCCGAATCAACTATCCTCCTCTGCATCACCTCATCCACCAATGTGCCATTGGTGCTCAACTTTACCTTTAGTCCCTTACCCTTGCAATAATGAATCATGGTAAAGAGGTCAGGATGGATGAAAGGCTCACCCCATCCCGTTAAGGTAACCAGCTTTACACCTTCGATCCTGTCCACAACCTGTTGCAACAGTTCAAAGGGCATGTCTTCTTTGGATACACCGAGGGCTTCCCTCGGGCACATGAGGCAACTCAGGTTGCAGCGATTGGTCACCTCAATCTGAATCTGGGAGGGCAAGGCAGGGGGAAGAAACAGGATTCTTCGCAACGCTTCTCTTATCCTGGCCATCAGATCAAACCTCTGATGAGCTTCCAATAACAACTCAAGAGCGGACTCAATACCCTGTCCAGCAGGAAATTATTAACCCCGCTTATCTTCAATTCTCCTGTAAAAATCTTTACGATCTCCCGGTCTGAAACCTTTCTTTCCTGCTGTATGATTTTCCGTTTCGCCCTGATCCCTGGTAGGGAGGATAACATTTCATCATAACTTCCAATCTTTTTCCAGAACCAGCCGCTGGTCAGAGAAAAGCAGATTTCAGCCAGCTCCACGATGATAAGGGCCGGTGAGATGAGGAGGAGCGTCTTCAGGCTGTAATTCTTGAAGAGGAGCTGGAGGCGGTTCTTCTCTGAGTAGTAGAATTTGCCGGGACTCTTGCTGAACTGGTATTTATGGTAGATCACTGCCCGCGGGTCCACCAGCAGCCTCTTCCCCTGGAGCCGGATCCTCCAAGAGAGATCATGGTCTTCATGGTACATGAAGAAGTCTTCATCAAATCCCTTGAGGCTCTCCATAAAATCCTTCCTGAGCAGGAAGATACCGCCGCAACTGGTCTCCTCCACCTCCATATCCTGCCTATCCTTCTCCCAGATATACTTTGGGCAGGCCAATCCGAGGAAGTTGATCACGTTCCCGAAAGAGTTAATGGTGTCCCTTTCGTTGAAGAGGAGGATTTTGGGAACGACGGCGCCACATCCCTGTGTATGAAGCAGCTTCAGCATTTCCTCGATACAGGTCTCCTTCAGATAGAGATCATTATTGAGAAAGAGAAGGTACTCACCTTCAGCCCTTTTATACCCCGCATTCACCGCTGCGCCAAAACCCAGGTTGGATGCATTCTCAATTGTTTTCACCTGAGGGAATCTTTCCTTTACATATTCCACTGATCCATCAACTGAGCCATTGTCCACCATCAGGATCTCCAGGGGGGAATGGGTCTGGAGTAAAAGGGAAGTGAAACAGTCCTCAAGGTGTTCCCTGCCATTCCAGTTTACGACGATCACGGAAACAAGAGCAGAACGAGGCATCTCAGGTAATCTTCTTAAAGAAGGTATCGGGGTCTGACTCATTGAAGGGCTCATCAATGTAGATGAGCACGGAGAGAATATCCTTGCCCGTATTCTCGATGGCGTGGGTGATGCCGGGAGGAATCATTACCAAAGTGATCCCTTCTTCGCTGAGGGCCATCTCTTCCCTTTCCCCACTTGCATTATCCTCGAGGACCAGCTTACCCTCTCCCCTGATTACACAGTACCATTCAAACTTCCGGGTATGATAGTGATTGCCCTTGATATAACCGGGATAAGCCGTGGTAATCAGGAACTGGCCGAACCTGTCTCCTCTCTTCAGCGCTTCACTCCTCAGGACTTCAACCAGCCACCCCCTCTCATCCCTCTTTATATCGAGCCGCTTTACCTCAACGCCCTTCATCTGTTTCCCCTCTCAAACCACCTGTAGGTCTGCTCAAGACCCTCCCGCAGATCAACTTCAGGAGACCAGTTGAGCATTTCTTTTACTTTTTCATTGTTTCCTTTGAGAACCCTATAGTCTTCAAGAATTGTCTTACTTGTTATCTGGATCTCCTTTCCTGAAATATCCTGAAGGGTATTAGTCACCTCCTTTAATGAGGCAAGCCTTCCTGAACACAGATTGAAAACCTCAACTGTCTTAACTGTATACTCCATAGTCTTTATCAGTGCGCTTATAACATCATCTATATAGATAAAATCTCTCAACTGCTCACCAGTTCCATTTACAGTTAAAGGCCTATCCCTCACTATCTGATCACAAAAGGTGGAAATAACTGAATGGTAATAAGGGCGGCATCCAGGACCATACGTATTGGATGATCTAAAAATGACGGATGGAAATGCATAGAAACCAATCAAGTCTTCCCCCATCTTTTTAGAAATACCGTATAGTGTTTCCGGCTCAAGGGGGAAGGATTCATCCACCATGACCGGTTCCGGGGTGGGGCGGTACACCTGGAAGGAAGAGAGAAAAACAAGCTTAACATCAGCATCAGCGACCTGCCTCATAGCCTCAAGCACATTGAGGGTACCGATCACATTTACCCCCATCAATTCATGGGGCACAGCCCGGTTTGCACCGGCGAGATGGTATACAATCCTGCTTTTTTCCAGCAGGGGCTTCAGGCTCTCGGGATCGAAGAGGCTGTGAACGCCCGGCTGAAACGGACAGAGTTTAATCGCCGGGAGATGCTTCAAGGCATGGAGGAGATGACTGCCAATGAAACCTGAGGATCCGGTAATAACAACCTTCATCTCGTCCTCATCCAGTCCATCGTCTTTGCAATTCCCTCTTTCAATGATGTCCCCGGTCCCCAGCCAAGGAGGGACTTTGCCTTGGTAGAATCGCAGAGCAGCCTCTTTATCTCAGACTGGAGGTGATGGTGGGGGAGATAACGTATCTTTCTCTCATCCGGGCAAACGATTCTCCCGAGATCGTTTATCGTGATATCCTGGCCTGAACCGGCATTGATCACTTGGCCTGTTGCTGCCTCGGAAAAAGAGGCCTTCACGATAAATTCAGCGCAATCCTCGACATAGAGGAAATCGCGTGTCTGTTCCCCGTCACCAAAGATTGGAATCTCCTCCCCTTTCAGGGCCTTTTCTATGAAGATGGCCACTACTCCTCCCTCCTGATTGCTCTTCTGGAACGGCCCGTAGGTGTTAAACGGTCTTAAGATAAGCGCCGGCAGCCCGTAGCCACGATAATAGGATTCAACCAGATTTTCTCCGGCCAGCTTTGAACCGGCGTAGGGAGAGGCAGGAGAGAGGGGATCATCCTCACGGATAGCCTTATGTTCAGCCCGTGCATACACCATACAGGTACTGATGTAAACAAACCTGGTGTTTCTTTTCCTTGCTTCTTCCAGCAGGTTAAAGGTTCCCACTACATCATTCTCAAAGGTCTCCTGAGGATCCAGAAGGCTCTCTTGAACATTAATGCTTGCTGCCAGATGGATGAGCAGGTCAAAACCTTCCTTAAACAACAATTGGAGAAGCTTTCGATCACGGATATCACCCTGGATGAAGGTAAAGGATTCTTTCTCTTCTTCAAATTCAGCGATATTCTTTCTGCTCCCATTGGAGAGGTTATCCAGTACCGAAATGTGGAGAGGGCCATGCACATTTTTCTGGAGCAGTTGTTTTACCACCCATCTCCCGATAAAACCTGCTCCCCCCGTAACCAGGACTCTCATCTGATAAACCTCTTATACCAGTCTGCTGTCTGCTTAAGGCCATCCTCGAGGGTGTATCTGGGCATCCACCCGGTAGACGCATTGATATCAGAATAATCTGCCTCAAGTGACATGAGATCCGCAGAGCGCCCCTCCTCGTAGAGAACCGGAGACCGGGAAGCGGTAATCTTCAAAATCATTTTAGCCAGATCGATAACCGAGGTCTGCTTCCCGGTGCCAATGTTGAATACCTTTCCCGCCAGTTCCGCACCCTTCATGAGAACCAGGCAGTATGCATGAACCGCATCTTTCACATACTGAAAGTCGCGGGTCTGTCTGCCCTCATTGTGAACGACCAGAGGTTCACCCTTAAGAGCCCTGACCAGAAAACTGGAAACCACGCCGGCATTGCCGCCAATATCCTGGTTCTCTCCATAGGTATTGAAGTTACGGATGATCACCACCGGGTACCGGTACCACTCGTACATGGCGTAACAGTGCTTTTCCGCCGCAAGCTTCGTTACCGCATAGATACTCCGGGGGAGCAGGGGGTGATTCACATCCATGGGGGTATAGATGGGATTCCCATAGACTTCTGGTGAAGATGCATAGATGAAGAGGGGCCACCGTTTAGATTTCACCAAGCTCTGTATCAATTTAAATGTTCCGTACTCATTATTCCAGAAATAATCCTCCTGCCTCTCCATCGATTCAGGTATGGAGATATAGGCAGCGAGGTGGATTACTGCATCCAGTTCCAGCCCTTCCAACTCGTCAGGTGTGAGCCGGACAAAATCCTTCTGAATAAGCTCAAATTTCGCTTTCAATTCGGGCGAAGGGATAAAGGGGTTTTTTTCACAATACTGCCGGGAAAAATTATCCACCCCGATGACCCGGGAAACGGCTTCCATCTTCACCAGTTCATCCACCAGATGGACACCATAGAGCCCGGCTGCACCTGTGATCAAAATTCTCATTCCTTATCTCCCCTCTTCAAGAGTAGTCCTATGAAAGCAAGAAATCCCTTCAGCAGATCCAGCCCTATCGCAGGATTCTTCATCAGGCGCAACAGGTAACCGAAGACGATCCGGGGACGGAGGTAGAACCTCTTCCAGAGGGTACGTGAGGCCTTGATGAGGTCAGCCTGGGTAAGGCCGCGGGGGATAAAGACCACTTCAAGCATGTTCATCTTCCGCCAGTCCGCATCAAAGGTACCGTAGAGATGGGCAGCACGATAAAGCCGTGATCCGGGAAATGGGGTCATGAAATTAACGCTCATATCATCTAAGGGAAGGGTTGTAGCAAATTCTTCTGTATGCTGCAAGGTTTCCTTATCCTCATGAGGAAATCCGAGGATGAAGAAACCCTTGCTCTCGATCCCTGCCTCCCTGGTAAGGCTGACGGCTTCCCTCACCTGTTCCAGGGATATGTTTTTCTTTGCCAGATCGAGAATTTTCTGATCGCCGCTTTCTATGCCATACCCGATCTGCCAGCACCCTGCCCATTTCATCAACAGGAGCGTCTCTCGATCCACGGTATTTACCCTGCCCAGGCAGGACCAGCTTAACCGCACCTGTTCTCTCAGCAAGCCTTCGCAGAACTCCCTGATTCTCTGCCGGGAAAGGAAGAAGGTGTCATCTTCGATCAGGAGCTCCCTGATCCTGTATCGATGGTAGAGAAGCTCGACCATTTCAAGAATATACCCGGGACTGAAGGACCTGCACCGGTTACCGAACACGCTCCGGTCACAGAAGATACAGGCATTGGGGCACCCCCGCGATGTAACCAGAGAGGCAGCAGGAAGCCTGCGGAAGCGAAATGCGGGCGGCCGGTACCGTTCCGGAAACCCTTCAAGGAGGTCCCAGGCTGGGAAGGGTAGAGAATCGAGGCCCTCAATGAAAGGCCTCCTCTCCGTAACCTCAACCGCATCACCTTCCCGATGGACAATGCCGTTTACCTTCCTCACATCCCCGTCATGTTCCAGGGTGTCGAGGAGGTCAATGAGCGTTTCCTCTCCTTCCCCGATCACTCCATAATCAAATGCGGGAAAGGCCTGCAAAGTCTCAGAGGGCAGTGCGGTGAGATGAGGGCCCCCGATAATAACCTTTAAGCGGCTATTCCCTGACTTGGCTTTCTCTGCCAGTTCTGAAGCTGCACAGATGGAAAGGGTGGTAGAGGTTAATCCTACATAATCCGGGGATAGGGAAAGGATCTCTTTCACCGCTTCGTCAAGACTCAACCCCAGAGATGAAGCCTCAACAAGAAAGACACCAAATCCTTTCTCCCTCGCCATTCCTGCGAGGGAAAGCAGGCCCAGGGAAGGCATGGTATTCCCTGCACCAGCCAGTGCACCATACCGCTCTTGTAATGACAATGGTGGGGTTGCAAATACAATCTTTTTCATGCTATGAACCCTGCTAGAGAAAGCTTTCAGCGGTCAGCTTTCAGTATTATTACTTCTTATCATATTTAGCTGAGAGCTGAAAGCTGTTTGCTGAGTACTTAAAAAAATATGCTCAGGCTTTTGACCTGAGCATGTCAATCCGCAATCCGCATTCTGAAATCTACAATTAGATTACCCCTTTATTCCGGTCCCGATCATCTTCTTCAGTCCCTCTATTTTGTCCGTGAACTCCTTGGTGATCAGATCTGCCTCTTCCAGGCTTTTGATCGTATGGGGGGTGATCAAGATTACCAGCTCCGTCTTGGTAACCTTGTTTTTGGTATAACTGAAAAAATAATTTAACAAGGGTATCTTGGAGAAGAAGGGTATTCCCGATATACTCCGCTCTTTCTGTTCCTGGATTAAACCGCCAATAACAATCGTGGAACCATTCTGGACCACCAGTGAGGTCTTGGCTGACCTCTTCGTGATTATGGGCGATGAGATACCCTGGATCGTCTGATCTGAGACCTGGCTTACCTCCTGGTCAATGTCCATAGCAACCAATCCTTTCTCATTGATGCGGGGAGTAACTGTCAGGATGATACCGGTATCACGGTACTGGATGGAACGGGAAGTGGTATCGGAAGTTCCGCCTGTACTGAACGCCTCAGGCGTATATTCACTCGTCACGATCGGAACTTCCTGTCCCACCTCAATCTTTGCCTCCTTGTTATTCGCCGCCAGGACATGAGGAGATGATAGTACATTCAAACGGTTTTCTCCTGCAAAGGCATAAAGCTTTGCATAGAGATCACTTGCAGCAAAGACAGCAGTGTAACCAGCGGCGGGGCTGGCCAAGGTGGTCGGAATGTTATTATTTAAAATGCTGTCAAAAGTTCCTGTTTCTCCTCCTACGGTCACATCCTTCTTTTTGAAATTCCAGTCAACGCCAAACTGGGTGTCATCACCCAGCGAAATCTCGGCAATCAGCACCTCTATGAGAACCTGCCTCGGCACAATGTCCAGGAGCTGTATGGTCTTCTTGATGATATTGTAGTCCGAGGTCATGGCCCGGATGATCAGCGCGTTAGTGACCTCGTCAGTAACGATCTTTATCTTGCCGGCAACCATGCCTGCTGCTGTTGGTGCCCCCCCTGGTTTTTCAGGAGTTTTTTTAACCGGGGCCCCCTTCTTCTCCTCCTTTTTCTTTGTCTCCACACCTTCGCCGTAGACCTTGTTGAGGATGTCACCGACATCGGCAGCCTTGCTGTTCTCCAGGAAGTAGATGAAGATCTGCTCCTCCACATCGGTATTGATCTCATCCAGCTTGACCACCCAGTCATCCACCTTCGCAAGGACATCCGGCATCTGGCTGACGATCACCAGCATCATGTTCATCCTCTCAAGAGGAATGAAGTTTACTCCTACCCCCTTATCTGTTCCCTTGCCAATCCCCATGGCACCAAAGATGGTCTCCATCTCCTTGGCAAGATCTTTCACATCGGCGTTTTTGAGCTCATAGAACTTTACATTCATCCCCTCGAAGTAACTCACATCCACCGTATCCACCATGGTGAGGAGTCTCTTCACATTAATATTGGTATCCACTACAATCATGACGTTATTCTTCGGATACTCCATGATTTCTCCGGCCTTGGTCAAGAAGGGCTTCAGGAGCTTTGACATCTCTCCGACCGGGATGTACCGCAAAGGGACAAACTGAATCCTCATCCGGTCAGGCGACTGGAGGTCCTCATCTTTTATTTCCCTCCCGGTCTCCGGCATAAGGGGACGTGTTTTGGCCTCCTTGATGGGTATGATCTTGTAGAGATCACCTGTCTTCACTGCTGCAATGTTATTCATCTCAAAGATGATTTCCAGGATGGGGAGGATCTGATTCTTGTCGACCTCGCCGCTGGTATGGATATTCACCTTCCCTTTTACCGCCGGGTCGATGATGTAGTTCATCCCGATAACATCTGCCAGCGCATTGATTACTTCGTAGATATCAGCATTGTCGAAATCCAGTGTCACCCGCTGTTTTCCTCCTCCTGCTTTCAATCCCTGTATTCCCTGAGGCTTGGCCCTGGGAGGAGCCGGCGGGACCGGTGCACCCGGTTGAGCGGAAGGGGGCATTTCCGGAATCGTCTCAGACCGCACCGGCCCTTCCTGAGCAAACGAGGAAAACAGGAAAAGGAAAAGAGAGGCCATTAGAATAAAAACCATCAGATACGTTTTTTTCATAGTAATCTCATCTCCCTAACTTTTTGGGTTTGGTGTCTGTCCGGGGAGTCTGTCGTGCCTTCCCCTTTTCCTGCTTCGCTACCGGCGCTGCCGGAGGGGCCCCTTTCATGAAGCCACTGACGACCATGGTGACTATCACCTCTTTAGGATCAGCCTTATCCTTGACAGTGATCCTGAGCTCCGGGATGGTCAGGTATTTGGACTGCTCTTCGACCAGAGCGAAATATTTTCTCGACCGGGTGAGATCGCTCATGAGCTTCACCTGAATGGGTACGGCGAGAAACCCTCCGTCCAGAGTCTCAGCTTCCATTACCTTGGTGCTCTGGATCAACACCTTAACCTGGGCAGCTATCTGTTCCAGAATCCTCTGCAGGTCAGAGGCAGCGAGAGAAGGGGTATCTCCTTTCAGGAGCCTTGCCGCAAAATCCTTCTCCCTGTCTTTGAGGACGGCAAGCTCTTTTTCAACCTCTTTCTTGTGAGCGATGAAGGCGAGATACTTCTTGTAGGTCATCTCCTTGGCTGAAATACTCTCGTTCGCCTCTTTCTCTCTATCAAGGAAGGGAAGGACGAGAAACTTTATCAGGCAGAAAAGGATCACAGCAACGATGCAGAGAACG
>JAPLJA010000140.1 GCA_026388815.1 Pseudomonadota bacterium | reverse complement strand
CACCTGTACAGCCGGATGTCCGGTGGTCTTTGCCATGGACTATCCCCCGCACCAGATCATCCGTATGGTGCAGATGGGATTAAAGAAGAGGGTGCTTGAAAGTAAGACCATCTGGGTGTGTGCAGCCTGTGAGACCTGTGCTACTCGCTGTCCCAATGAGGTTGAGATCGTGCGGGTGATGGATGCCCTGCGGGAGATGGCGTTGAAGGAGAAGGTAAAAATACCGGAACCTTCCGTGCCGGCAATGCACAAGATTTTTCTTTATCTCATTAAGGAGATGGGGAGGGTCCACGAGATATCGCTGCTCATCCTCCTGAAGCTCAAGACGAGAGAGTTTCTGAAGGATATGGTCCTGGGCATGAAGATGTTTAAGAAGGGAAAGCTGAAGATCATCCCCCACCGGATCAAAGGGTTAAAGGAAGTGAAGAAGATATACAAGGCAATTGATGGGAAAGGATGAGCAAAAGTCAAATTGCGGAATACGGATTTCGGAATGTAGGGGCGAACCTGTGTGTTCGCCCGGGCGCGTAGGGGCGTATTGCGATACGCCCATTGCGTAGGGGCAACCCCCCGTGGTTGCCGTCTCATTGCGGATTGCGGAATGATGAGTGAAAAGACAAAGACCTTTGCCTACTATCCCGGCTGTTCCCTCGAGTCGACTGCCAGAGAATTCGAGCTTTCAGTCCAGGCGGTCTGCAGGGAACTGGGGATTGAACTGAAGGAGGTTCCTGACTGGAACTGCTGCGGTGCGTCCTCCGGCCACTCAGTGAATTACGAGTTGTCCCTTGCCCTGCCCGGCAGGAACCTCGCTCTTGCCGAACAGACCGGTATGGAGCTGGCGGTCTCCTGCCCTGCATGTTTCCTCCGTTTCAAACGGACTGACTACGACCTGAAGCATGATCCAGCACTGAAAGGGGAAATTGAGAGAGTTATCGGAATGCCCTACGAGGGGAAGCATGCAACCCGCCACATCATGGAAATCATCTACCGCGAGGTCGGTCTGGGAGAATTGAAAAAAAAGGTTACACGACCGCTCAAGGATGTAAAGGTGGTATCCTACTATGGATGTCTCTTAGTGAGACCTCCACGGGTTACCGGTTTTGGAGAGTATGAGAATCCGGTGATGATGGACGAGATGATGGAGGCACTTGGTGCACAGTCATGCGACTGGGCAGGGAAGATTGACTGCTGCGGGGGAAGCTTAGCCTTGACCCGGACGGATATTGTGCTGAAGCTGGTAGGGGATTTGATGGAGGAGGCAAAAAAAGCAGGGGCTGAGGCGGTGATCTGTGCCTGTCCTCTCTGCCAGGCAAACCTCGATACACGGCAGAGCAGCAGGGAGGCACTTCCCATTCTCTATTTCAGCGAGATGATCGGACTAAGTATCGGATTAGATCCCATGCCGTGGTTTAAGAAACATATGGTAAACCCGGTTCCCCTGCTGAAGAGGAAGGGCTTGATTTAGACAATTTCAGGGAGGAAACGATGGAAAAGGAAAGAAACAGAATGGATGATAAGAAAAAGGCAATGGCAACCGGCGACCGGGCTGTTCTCCCTGAGGGGGCCCGTACCATTCCCATCTATGTCATGGGGAAGAGGTATGAAGTGCCGGAAACTCTGACTATCCTCAAGGCGATGGAGTTTGCGGGATTCAAATTCTTACGGGGATGCGGATGCCGGGGCGGTATCTGCGGGGCCTGCAGCACGGTCTACCGGAAACCCGGAGACTACAAGCTGCAGGTAGGTCTGGCCTGTCAGACTGTGGTTGAGCCGAATATGTATCTGGCTCAGATACCCTTTTATCCTGCCAACCGGGCAAACTATTCCTACCCGGATATAAAACCGGCAGGGGAGGAGCTCTTCAAGCTCTATCCCGAAGTCTTCCGCTGCGTTGCCTGTAATGCCTGCACCAAGGTATGTCCCATGGATGTCAAGGTGATGGATTATATCGCTGCTGTAAAGAGGGGTGATATAACGAAGGCAGCGAAGCTTTCCTTTGACTGCATCCAGTGCGGGCTGTGCGCAAGCAGGTGCATGGCAGAGATTTCTCAGTACCATATTGCCCAGGTGGCCCGAAGGATTTACGGCGGAAAGATCATGCCCGGATCCGGGCACCTGCAGAAGCGGGTAGGCGAGATCAACTCCGGCAGGTATGACGGGATGCTCAAGGAACTCACCAGGATGGATGTGAAAGCGGTAGAAAAGCTCTACGTTGAGAGGGAGAGAGAACCGGATGATTCGATGCCCGGTCAGTGGCTGCCCAAGGACAGGCAGTATCTGTGAGAACTTTCAACAAAGAAGGGAAGCTAACTCTTGGAATGCAACTTTATTTCGGAATGATGATTTAAGAAAATAAGAATTACCGCAAGAGCGGCCTGCGGTTTTAAGGAGGAGAGAGATGGGATACACCCCTGAATTAAAAGAACTGATCAAGAAGGTTGAGGCTACCCGGCCGAGGCGGATCGAAGAGTCAAGGAGAGGTGAACACTACCCGGACCTGACTCTCGCAGAGAGGGAGGAGATGCTGAAGAAATTCCATCCCGATTACAAGGCTGAAGGGAGGAGAGAGGTCAGGGTTGGTCCGAACAAGGGAGAGCGGTTTCCCGAGGAAGTGGTTGAACTCCTTGAATCAAAAAGCCGGATAGATCCAAAGAAGGTAGATCTCAATGCCGTAGACCTTTCAACGGATGTCCTCATCATAGGCGGGGGCGGGGCAGGGACTGCTGCTGCTTTGGTTGCCCAGGAGAACGGCGTGAAGGTTACGGTTGCCACCAAGCTCCGCCACGGTGATGCCAATACCATGATGGCTGAAGGCGGCATTCAGGCCGCTACGCAGGAAGGCGATTCACCCTTCTACCACTACCTCGATACCATGGGAGGTGGCCATTTTACCAACCATCCGGATCTGGTTGCTGCCCTGGCCCACGATGCCCCCCTCGTTATTGACTGGCTGGAAAAACTGGGGATGATGTTCGACAAGTACCCGGACGGGAGATTGCAGGTGAGGCACTTTGGCGGAAGTTCCCGGAAGAGGATGCACTCGTCAGGCGACATGACCGGTGCTGAGATCATGCGGATACTCCGGGACGAGGCGCGGAACCGCTCTGAAGATATTACCCTGCTGGAGTTCTCTCCTGCTGTTGAATTGCTCCTTGACGAAGAAGGAAAATGTGCAGGCACCATCCTCTATAACCTGGAGACCGAGGAGTACTCTGTTGTCCAGGCAAAGGCGGTGATCATGGCTTCGGGCGGGTTCGGGAGGCTACACATCCAGGGGTTTGCCACCACTAACCACTACGGTGCAACCATGGATGGTGTGGTGATGGCGTACCGGGCCGGGGTGAAAAACTGCCTTATGCATTCCACCCAGTACCATCCAACCGGTGTTGCCTACCCCGAACAGAACGTGGGGCTCCTCATCACTGAAAAGACCAGAGGGCTGGGCGCCCACGTACTCAATCGTGATGGCGAGCAGTTCTGTTTTCCCTTAGAGCCGAGAGATGTCGAGTCTGCCTGTTTCGTCAGGGAGTGCATGGAGCGGGGGAAGGGTATTACCACACCCACCGGAAGAATGGGGGTTTGGCTTGATTCGCCCATGATCGACATCCTTCTCGGGCCGGGCACGGTGGAGAAAGAACTGCCAGCTAAATTCATTCAGTTCAAACGGTACGGCATTGACATCAGCAAAGAGCCCATGTTAGTTTACCCGACTCTCCATTACCAGAATGGAGGGATCGATATTGATGAGCATGCCAGAACGAAACTCCCCGGTTTCTTCGCTTCAGGAGAAGTCGTCGGCGGTATCCACGGAGACAATCGTTTGATGGGTAATTCCCTCCAGGATATTCTGACCTTTGGAAGGAGGGCTGGAAAGGCGGCTGCGGACTATGTGAAGGGAGGTATCGTTCTCAAGAGATTGTCACTTGACCATGTAGCTCGATTTGAAGAAGAGTTGAAGAAGGCGGGCATCGGGAATCCAGGGATTGCCCCCATGCTTCTTCCCGATTACACCACGGAGGTGGTGAAGGAACGACAGTGGACTGTGTATTATCAAGGAACGTTGAGGTGATGAAATGAAGATTCATGAGTATCAGGCAAAAAATATACTGAAGGAATTTGGCATTCCGGTGCCCAGGGGTGAGGTGGTTACAGCCCCTGCGGATGCAAAGAGAGTGACCCAGGAGCTGGGCGGTATGGCTGTTATCAAGGCTCAGATCCATGCAGGAGGAAGAGGAAAGGGCGGAGGAATCAAGCTCGCCCACACTCCGGATGAGGCGGAAGAGATTGCCCGGCATATGCTGGGTATGACCCTGGTTACGCCCCAGACCGGACCGGAAGGGAGAGTGGTAAAAGCTCTCCTGGTCGAAGAGGGGCAGGACATCGTTCAGGAGATGTACCTGGGCATTGTGGTCGACCGTGCTCTTGGTGCACCGGTGATCATGGCATCGAGCGCAGGCGGAATGGAAATCGAAGAGGTGGCCGCCCAGTCTCCTGAGAAGATCATCAAAGTAGCAGTTGATCCTGCCACGGGATTCATGGCTTTTCATGCGAGGAAGATCGCCTACGGGCTCGGCCTGGAGAAAGAGCTATTCAAGATGGCATCCCAGTGTGTTGCCAACCTCTACAAGGCGTTTGTTGGGAAGGACTGCTCGCTCGTTGAGATCAACCCGTTGATTATTAACTTCAAGGATGAGGTGATCGCACTTGACGCCAAGATAAACTTCGATGATGACGCCCTGTTCCGGCACCCTGAACTGAAGGATTTGAACGACCCGAACGAGATGGATCCCTTAGAGCTTGAAGCGAAGAAGTTCGGTCTCAACTACATCAAGCTCAACGGAAATGTCGGGTGTATGGTGAATGGGGCCGGACTTGCCATGGCCACCATGGACCTGATCAAGCTGGCAGGAGGCGAACCCGCCAACTTTCTCGATGTGGGAGGAGGAGCTTCTGCCGAGCAGGTGGAGAATGCCTTCCGTATCCTCCTGTCCGATCCCAATGTGAGAGTTGTGTTGGTCAACATCTTTGGCGGGATTCTCCGCTGTGACCGGGTGGCTAACGGCATCGTTGAAGCTGCCAAAAGGATTAATATGAAAGTTCCCATGGTGATCAGGCTGGAAGGGACGAATGTGGAAGAGGGAAGACAGATATTAACGCAGTCAGGCCTTAAGTTTGAAGTAGCTGTTGGATTAAAGGAGACAGCTGAAAAGGTTGCAAAACTGGCACGGTAAAGGAGTAAAGGAAAGTGAGTATCTTAATCGATAAAAATACAAGACTGGTAGTTCAGGGAATAACCGGTGGGGAAGGGAGCTTCCATGCGAAGCAGTGCATGGAGTATGGCACCAGACTCGTTGCCGGCGTAACTCCGGGCAAAGGCGGACAGAAGTTTGAAGAAAATATTCCCGTATTCAACCGGGTAGAGGATGCGGTGAAAAATGAGGGTGCCAATACCTCCTGTATCTTTGTCCCTGCTGCTTTTGCGGCCGATGCCATTGTTGAGGCGGCTGATGCAGGCATCGATGTCGTTGTCTGTATCACAGAAGGAATTCCTCTCCTCGACATGATCAAGGTGAAGAATTATTTAAAGGGAAAGAAGGCGAGACTTATCGGACCGAACTGCCCCGGCCTCATCTCGCCGGGCAAAGCAAAGGTCGGGATCATGCCCGGCTTCATCCATAAGGAGGGAGAGGTGGGAGTGATCTCAAGAAGCGGAACGCTCACCTATGAAGCAGTGTACCAGATGACCAACCTCGGGATCGGTCAGTCCACCTGCATCGGCATCGGAGGAGATCCCATTGTCGGCACGTCCTTTATTGACCTCCTCGAACTTTTTGAAAAGGATCCCCAGACCAAGGCAATGGTCATGATCGGTGAGATCGGCGGCACTGCTGAAGAAGAGGCAGCCTCCTTCGCCAAAAAGAACGTGAGAAAGCCCATCGTGGGCTTTATCGCCGGACAGACTGCCCCGCCGGGGAGGAGGATGGGACATGCCGGTGCCATCATCTCCGGAGGAAAGGGAACTGCGAGAGAGAAAATGGAGAGCTGGCAAGCAGCAGGGATTCACGTGGAAAGCAATCCGGCTCTCATCGGAGAGAAGGTAAGGGAAATACTGTAGGGGCGAACCTATGTGTTCGCCCTTTTTTTAATGTCTTACCTCTTATTTTCTATTCTTTTTTGTGTTGCACTCACCGGCCCATGGAATGTACTCTTTCCGTAGATGTCGCTGTCCTCCAGTTTATAACAATAAGTCTTTCTGTTCTTCATATCCTTATCAAAAAACCTTTAGATTATTATGATGCATATTGTTGGTAGCACGTAATCACATCGTTCCAAGTTGCCTGACCACTCACATAGGCTTGATATTTGGAGATTACATCAGACCAGGTCGAGCATTCCGGAGAAAAAGCATATCCAATTCCGGTCTTTGCATCCTTATCCGTGTACCACATCTTATAGTAAACCCCGTCCTTGATTACAAAAGGATTCTGAATGGCATTCCCTTCCCATGTCCCAGCATCTGGACTCAAGATGGGGTTGTTAGAAAATTTGGCCCAATTGATCCCGTCTGTTGACGTTGCTAACCCTATAGCTGAAACACCGGTAAGTTTATTCTCACCCCGATACCACATTTTGTATAACGTACCGTCCTTTATTACACAGGGCTCCACCGCATCGTTATCATCCCATGTGCCCGATTCTCCAACGGTAAGAACCGGATTGGGATTTGTAGCCCAGGTTATCCCGTCTGATGAAGTGGAGTACCCTATCATGTTTTCATTTGGTTGTGAAAGTCTGTGCCACATCTTATACAAACTTCCTTCTTTGAGCACTGTGGGGTTGCCTGCAGATGCAATGCTAATTGGCGTAAAATCAATCCATGTCTGTCCGTCAAGCGACGTACTATACCATCCATTATCAATCCATAATTCATAGGAACCGTCCTCATTCTTTATCACCGCAAAGTGATAAGGCTCTTCTTTCACGCCCAGAGTTTGGCATCCCAGGGGTGTCCAGTGAATCCCGTCGCTCGATTCAGCATAACAGCCTCCATCGTACGTGCCATACCACATTTTATAAACATCACCATCTTTCATAACACTGGGTACGCCTACTATCCCCGTCAGAGGATTCTCTTCACTCTTCTGCCAGCAGCAATCAACTATCCAGTCACCGTTAGAATCTACACCCTGGCACGCATCAAAATTTATATTGGTATTCGTTTGCTGGAGGGTGATGGGATTGCTTGAGTAAGAGCCTATATAGTCACCCGGTGTGAGTGAAGCACTGCTGTCCTTATCCCAATACCCAAAGACCCAGACCGAAGTTCCTAAACTTATGTCAAATATCATGTATTGATACGAACTTGGAAACGAAAGCGGTGGAGGCGGGCCGAATTTGACAATATTGTTTGCCGTATTCGGGTCGGGTCCGTCATAGAGGGAAATATAACCACTTCCAGAAGTGGATTGGGAACAAGTTACTGTGCCGGATATATCTGCCACGTACTTATGGGATATGTTAACATCTATCCCGGTATTTTCTTCCTCCAGGGTAATAGGTAGAATTGTGGTGCCAGAAGAACCAGTATACCAGCCTAAGTAATCACCGTAGGTATACGGATAAACTCCGCTCCCATCTGCATCCCATGTCCCGAAGACATTTACCGGGGAACCAATCGGGACATCGTAAACAAAGCAGGTATATGGACCTGGTTCAGAGTGGGGGGTAATAATGGCGACCTGGCCTGAGGGTACTAAAACAAAAGGATATATATACCCATTCGTATGGGCATCACAGATAACATTCCCTGAAACAGTTGCAGTAATCTTGTGATTGATACCCAAATCTGCTGTGCTTTCTGCGGCCAACTGAAATGACGATCCCCACCCTATACAATCCCCCACTGAATACCCATTGCTCCCGTCTTTGTCCCACAATCCATATAAATAAACAGTTTCCCCAAGATGAGAATCATCAACTGTAAGGGTATAAGGCCCAGGTGCGTCGAGGGTTACGCTGGTAATAGAACCATTCTTACTCAGTAATACTATTATTATTCCCCCCGTAGTATACGTGTCACAGGTTACCGTGACTGTGCCTGAGACTGTGGCGGCAAGGGATGGTGATGAAGATGAGATTAGGGAACAGAAGATCAAGATAAAAAGGAAAAGATATCTTTGATTTCTGTACTTCAGCTTCATGGGAGACCTCCTTCACTTAAATTGGTTTACAAACACACTATCGAGATTCGATAGTGAAAGACATCTCTAAGGGATATCTGATTTCGCTGCACAAAGAAGGATAGTCCTTTTCTCTTTTTGGGTAATGAGACCTTGATTCATCCAATTTTTAGTAAGACGGTTTACGCACTTGACAAACTGCCTATGATTCTTTGCACTCTCTTCACACTGGGCAATCTGGTCGCTCATGGTGCAGCCATCTTCTAAGTACTGATTCTCAACCCCGCTGTCACAGTCACCAATGGTAATGGTTGATTCCAGATTAGAATCAGTACACTTATCATTCTCATCACATATCTTATCGCCATCACTATCGTGACAGGCACATACGTCGAAATCTATATTAGTATTCGTCTGCTGCAAGGTGATGGGATTCTCCGAATAATACCCTATATAGTCGCCAGGTGAAAGGGACTTGCTTCCATCCTTATCCCAGTACCCAAAGACCCAGACCTGAGATCCCAAAGTAACGTCAAATATCCTATACTGATAAGAGCTTGAGGCTGAAAGTGGTGGACTTGTGCCAAGGATGGTTATCATATTTGCCGTATTCGGGTCAGGTTCGTCATGGAGGGAAATATAAAGACCCCCGGAAGTATATTGTGAATTTGAGCAGGTTACTGTGCCAGAAATGTCTGCCACATACTTATGAGACAAGTTAATATCTATCGTATTTTCTTCCTCCAAGGTAATAGGTACAATCACAGGATATTCAGTATAAGACCCAGTATACCAGCCTAAGTAGTCGCCATGAGTATAAGGATAAATACCGCTCCCATCTGCATCCCAGGTTCCTAAAATATATACTGAGGTACCAAGGGGGACGTCGTAGACATAACAGGTATAAGGACCGGGTTCAGAAAGGGGAAAAGTAATGGAAGCTGGTCCTGAGGCTGAGGGCCCATAAATAAAAACATACATGTTCCCTGTGGTGTGGGCATCACAGATCACATCCCCTGAAACTGTTGCCGTGATCTTGTTCGCGATATTTACGTCCACAGTATTTTCTTCTGCCAACTGGAAATTCGACCCAGGCGCTATACAATCTCCTACTGACAGCCAAGTGCTCCCGTCTTTATTCCACAAAGCATTTACGAATACACTTTCCCCAAGATAGGAGTCATCCACCGTAAGGGTATAAGGTCCAGGAGCTGTAAGGATCGTACCGGTAATGTACGAAATGTTCTGGTCAGACAAACTCACATATATGTTCCCAGAGGTATACGTGTCACAGGTTACGGTGACTGTGCCTGAGACTGTGGCGGCAAGAGATGATGACGAGAATGAGATTGAAAGGCACAAAATCAGAAGAGGAAGAAAAAGGTATCTTGTTTTTAAATTCTTTGTTTTCATGACAAATCTCCTTTTCCAAATTAGTTTATTTGCTCTTGAACGGTAAAAAAATCAACAAATCTTGAAACGGTGGATTTCTTGCTAAGACAGACAGACAGACAGACAGATCTAAGAGGTTTACTGACTATTGGAAGGGTGATGAGAAACGTGTTGGCCATGACTCGTCTCCGAAATTATTCACCGGCCAAACTGCTTATAGGGTACAGCGTATGTTCTGCCTTTTACCATTAACAAGGCATGCAATGCAAGAGAAAATTTTATTCCAAATTTTATTCCCTCTATCCCCCTTCATCTGCGTTTCTTGATTTTCGTTGACTGAAATAAAGGAAGAGTGGATAATGTTCAAAAGGATTGAAAAGGGAAATAGTATTTGCAATATCGTATTGAATACTCTCCTGACACTGAAAAACATTTACGTGCACTTACAACACGTCAACAGATGATTGTATTGGATAGTGTAGAAAAACAGCTACGGTACCAGCCAACAGTAGAAACCAAGAACCGAAAACCCATGCGGCCAAATCCGCTGGCCCCTTGGGAGTTACGGATTGGAAATCTTAGAGTCTATTATGATGTTGATGAAGAGATAGCACATATTGTTTATATACGTGCTATTGGAATCAAAGAACGAAATAATGTTCGAATTGGAAAAGAGGTGATGAAATTATGAAAACCGTTGAAGTTAAAAAAGCTACATTGCCACTTGCAAATTACACAAAATATTTGAAAAAGGAACCGGTGATAGTTACAGTTGGAGGTAAACCCGTAGCGGCACTGGTGGGCATAAACAATGCAGATATAGAAACAGTTTCTCTTAGCAACAATACACAGTTCCTGGATCTGATTGAGCGATCGCGGGTGAGACAACAATCGAAAGGTGGAATTTCTACAGAGGAGATGCGCCGTCGGTTAAAAAAATGAAAAGATAAGTATGAGTCCGATAATTTTTATTGGTGATTGGTGGTAATGAGCTGACCTGCCCTTCTTTGCGGAATGCAAGTTGGAAAATGCAGGATGTTACCGCGAAGAGCGGCCTTCGGTCTTATGTAAGGACAGGCCCCTATGTCTGCCCTTTTTTCTACTGGGAAGCTGTGGTGATTGATATGATCCGCTCAGTCCCTATGTCACCTACACCCTGAGTCTCGGTTTGTGCTTCGAGGATTATATCATATTGAGTATTTCCTTGAAGTATTCCTGTGGGAATTGTATAAGATGTGGCATCCGACTCCGGGTCTAATTCATACACAAAATCCTCCCCCTCAATTCTTAATTCTAGACCCTCATTCCATACAGGGTTCCATGTGATCGTAAAGCTCAGAGGAACATTGGTAGCTCCATCAGCAGGATAAGTAATTTCTGGAGTGGGAGGGAAATTATAGGTTAAATTTTTCTTAAAGCCTCCATAACTACGTGGAATAAAGCGGATATTATATTTGCCTTCTGGAAACTCATTATTAAATTCCTCATAGGTCATATCAGTTTTTTCTAAACTAATAGAGTTGTGGCCAAAGGCATTTTTTAACCACGTCTTATTACCATTAGGGTTATCAATCACAACATACTTGATATTCTTAAAGATGTCACCGCTCATATGGAATCCAATCGAATAGTAGTCACCATGGGAATAAACAGATTTCCACATATCAATATCAACGTCTGTCTCTTCTTCGGCCATAAGGTTAGCATTCAGAGTCAAGCCTACGAAAAATGTCAGAATAAAAATTACCCATCTGTTTTTCATTATAGGTTCCTCCTTTAAAAGGTTTATAAAATGATCATTCTGTAAGGTAATTCATTTTTACCATTGAAGAGACATACAAATACAGAAAAATTTTACCCCCTCTATCCCCCTTCATCTGAGAAGAAGTGAATAGTCGTTAGTGAATAGTGAATGGTGGAAGGGCAGGTCGCTGAATTGCCATCTTTGTCGGTGTTGAAAAAATGGAGGGGCGCCGGTCGCCCCTCCATTAGTTAATTTTTTTAATTTATCCTAAGGAATGTCTGCTTTTGCTGCACACTTCAAAATAGCTTTTCTTTCTTTTCCTGTTATCAGCCCGCTTCCCTGCCAGTCCTTAGTAAGACGGGTTACACATTTTAAAAACTGCCTACGATTTTTTGCATTGCCCCCACATTGATCAATTTGATCATTCATGCTGCAACCATCACTTGAGACCTGATTCTTAACCCCGGTATCACATTCACCAATTGTGATGGTTGGCGCAAGGTTAGATTGGGGGCACTGGTCGTCATTATCAGTTACCCAGTCACCATCAGTATCCAAACCTTCACAGACATTAAAATCGATTCCTGTGTTTACTTGCTGCAAGGTGATGGGATTGCCGGGATAAGAACCTATATAGTCACCCGGCGACTTTGAACCACTCCCGTCTTTGTCCCAGTATCCGAAGACCCAGACCTTTGTTCCTAAATTGACATCGAAGATCATATAATAATATGAACCTGGAAATGGAAGCGGTGGAGGCGTGCCGAATTTGACAATATTGTTTGCCGTATTCGGGTCGGGTCCGTCATAGAGGGAAACATAACCACTTCCCGAAGTGGATTGTGAACAGGTTATCGTACCAGAGATATCTGCCACGTACTTATGGGATATGTTAACATCTATCCCGGTATTCTCTT
This sequence comes from Pseudomonadota bacterium, assembly GCA_026388815.1. Lineage (GTDB taxonomy): Bacteria > Desulfobacterota > WTBG01 > JAPLJA01 > JAPLJA01 > JAPLJA01. The sequence goes on along the minus strand of JAPLJA010000140.1, from coordinate 17,349 downwards.
CCTCCAGGGTAATAGGTAGAAGTTTGTTGCCAGAAGACCCAGTATACCAGCCCATGTAATCACCATAAGTCATAGAACCCGACCCGTCTACATTCCAATATCCAAAGACCAAGACAGGCGTGCCGAGGGGAAGATCTAACACATACGTGGTATAAGGGCCTGGTCCATGGAAGACAGGGCCATAATTAGAAGATTGTCCTGACGGACCAACGATCATGGGAATTATAGACCCTGTGGTATAGTCATCACAGGTAATATCTCCTGAAACAGATGCAGTAATCTTGCGATTGAGATCCACATCGACGGTATTTTCTGCTGCCAACTGAAATGGGGCGCCCCACGTTACACAATCTCCTATTGAAAACCAATTATTTACATCTTTAACCGACTGACCAATTATAAAGACATTCTCTCCCAGGTGAGAATCATCAACCGTAAGGGTATAGGGACCAGGTGCATCGAGCGTTACACTGTCAATATAAGCATAATTTACACTACTCTCTAAAATCACATATATTTTCCCCGTAGTATATGTGTCACAGGTCATGGTGACTGTGCCTGTGACTGTGGCTGCAAGAGATGATGACGAGAATGAGATTGAAAGCCACAAAATCAGAAGAAGTAGAAAAAGGTATCTCGTTTTTAAGTTCTTAGTTTCCATGATAAATCTCCTTTTCCAAATTAGTTTATTTGCTCTTGAGCAAAGAATAAATTAACAAATATTGAAAGGTGGATTCCTTGCTAAAACAGACAGACAGACAGACAGACAGACAGATAGATCTAAGTGACTTACTAACTATTGGAAGGATATTTAATAACGTGTTGGCCATACTTCATCTCCGAAGTTGATAACCGGCCAAACTGCTTATTGGATATAGCGTATGGTCAACCTTTTACCATTATAGAGGAATGCAATGCAAGAGATATTTTTATTCCAATTTTTATTCCCTCTCTCCCCCTTCATCTCTGCTTCTTGATTTCCGTTGACTGAAATAAAGGAAGGATAGATAATAAACCTGTATTTATTTTGGAGGATTAGGCCATGGGTTCGATAAAAACATTGTTATATACTACAATAGATTTATTAAGCGAGAGGGAAGCTCGTGAAATACTGAGGTTCACCCGGCTTTTAAAGGAGAAAAAAGAAGTTTCATCGACCTTGAATAAATTAGCTGTTGATGAGACATTTGTATTACCTACGTGCAGACCAAAAGCCTTCCGTATTGTTAAACCTGTTCAAGGCAAAGGCACGCCGGCATCGAGACTTTTAATAGAGGATAGACGGTGATTATTTATTACCTCGATGCAAGCGCGTGGGTTAAACGCTACTACCAGGAAGTGGGCACACAGTGGGTGCAGGGGTTGTTTATCCGCGGTGAGACGATTGGCTGTGCAACCCTCGGCATGATAGAGGTTATTGCAACATTATCCCGGAAGCACAAGGCACGTGAGATTACTGCTTTTCAATTCAAGCAGAAGGCACAGGAACTTGAAGATGATTGGAAACGTTTCATTCAGATACAGATGACTTCTGAGGTTGTGGATAATGCTAAAGAATTAACAAAGAAACTGGCACTCCGGGGATCTGATGCTATCCATTTATCATCAGCTTTGCTCTTACAGAGGCGATTTTTAGGAAAGGATGACCGGCTCATCGTTGTTACGTCAGATTATGAGTTGAAAAAAGCTGCTAAATCTACGGGGCTGACAGACATTGATCCAATAGAGCAGAAAGGATAATACTTAACCGAGGTATTCTCAGGTGAAGAATGATACGTGTATAAAAGCAGTTGAAATGATGCGAAGCATTCGTGACCAGATTGCATATGAAGAAAAAGGGCGTTCGTGGGAAGAAAGACAGGAGAAGCGTAGACGTGAACTGCAGGATGATTTATTATGGAAACGTTTTAAGGATCGATTGGTTTCTCAGTCACCTTCCGGGACCTTCACTGCGGAAAGATAGGAAATAGCTCACTGACTTTCAGTAATGAAACTTTCATCAATCGAGACTCTTCCTACCAACGATTCTCGACGCTCCAAAAAAATATTCCCCCTCCGAAGTTCTTTGCATTGGGATTTCTATTGCTCCAGATTCCAAGAGGCTTCGACCTAACTCAAGCAGAATATTCCTTTCTACGAAAACTGGCATATCCCTTAGCGGAAGTTGATCGAGTTCGCCCTGGAGATAATTCCAGGTGTTCACCATCTCCTGTGCTGAAACTTCAGCGCCGTATTCAAAGCCACCGGGAGAATAGGTAACGTAATTATCATCAGTCCAGGGCATGCGGTTGACTAAATTGAGATATCCCTGATAGCCGGCAAATTTTTCCGCCCAATAGGCTGCTCGTAATATCAGTATGCCTTTGACCAGCATGGATTCGGTTACCTCCGGGTATCCCAGGGATACATAGACGTTAACCGCGGTCTCGACCGGGAAATATCCATAGGTTACTTCACTGCGTTTGTCCAATTCCCAGTTGGCAAAAATGTCTGTGCCCGGCTCCACCAACCATTCTTCTGCGTTGTCGTTAGACTTTGCTGTGGGGAGGAAATAGGCATGCCAGGGCGGATCATCGTAGGTGTGAGTCGTCATACCCATGAGAAAGCTCACTTCCCGCTTTTCTCTCTCCGAGTATGGTGAAGAAAAATTCTCTTTAAGGTGTTTGGTCCAGGCCTGCTGGAACTCGATGGTGTGTGCTATGCGTGAGTACTGTTGATAAAAGCTGGGCCAGGCCCAGTCAGGAAAAACTGATCCGCACGAACGCTCACTGGGGAAAGCATTCAAAGTATTCACGAAGCCTGGATAATCTGTTTTATTCAGATCACCTGTCGCCATTTCTGCCACAACCATGTGACCGGTCTGGCCGATACCCCCTGCACTTCTTACGCCGCACAGGAAAACAGCTGTCACAACCAGGATATAAAACAATGACTTTGATTGCAGGCTCATTGATACTGTATACTGTATGTTTCTGAATGATGCAACGAGTTTTGACTATTCAAGATGCCCGAAGGGTTTTCTGATTTTTCTTGACAGCTTTTTTCATACATGATGAACTATATTCAATCTCCTGAGAGTGAAAAAAGGTGATGCAGGGAGGAAAGAGAAAGGAGTAACGGAATCATGTCAATGACAGAGCAGTACTTGAAAGAGGCGTTTGCCGGAGAGTCACAGGCTAATCGAAAGTATTTAGCCTTTGCTGAGAAAGCAGATCAGGAAGGGTATCCTCAGGTGGCACGGATGTTTCGTGCAGCCGCCGAAGCAGAGACGATACACGCCCATAACCACCTGAGAGCTCTCAAGGGGATCCGGAGCACCAAGGAAAACCTGCGGGAAGCCATTTCTGGTGAAACCCACGAGTTTACTCAGATGTATCCGGAGATGATCGAAGCGGCTAAAGCTGAAAAACATAGAGAAGGACAGATGACATTCTATTACGCAAACGAAGTGGAAAAAGTTCATGCTCAGCTTTACGAGCAGTTACTGGGTTCACTCAGTGCTCCTCAGGAGAATCATTCGTACTATGTCTGCCCGGTGTGTGGCAACACTGTGGAAAAAGAACCGCCTGAATCCTGTCCCATCTGCGGAGCCAAGGGAAAGTTGTTTAAGAAAATAGAGTAATGAAGTAAGGGCGGAGTTAGCCCCGCCCTTACTGCTACAGGTTGTTGAGGTCTTCCTCTAGGGAGAGGGAGTTTCTCAGTTCCGATCGATGATTATGTTTGATGCGGCAGCCTCAATAGCGAGGTCGATGGTTGCGCTCTGTGATTCATAATCATCTGTGATATAATTTTTATACAGTAAATTGCGAGCTATCGTCTCCCATCCTTCACCCGTGACGACCACCGGGGTTATCGCTGTAAATGCCTTCACCTGTTCCCCTGCGCTGAGAGGAACTGTGGCATTCAGGTTGTCTGCAGCCAGCATCATGAAGACATCGTGGTTTCCTGCTGAATAGGCCCCATGGAAATCGAGGTCAAAGGCAGAGCCACCTCCTGATAATGACAATTTTCCAACATTGGTATTGCCGATGTTCAGCATGGCGAGGTACGCGCCGCCCGTTCCTACAACGATATTTTCAACACTTCTGGTTGTGGGAGTGCTGAAGTCAACTGACATTCCCACTCCGCCCAGCTCCAGGGCAAGGTTCCTGAGCGGCATACCGCCAAGGTCAACGTCCGCCATGACTCCGCCCAGGGCGAAGTTGAGGTCTGTGTCGGTGGTGTAGTTGCTAATCGTAATGTTCCATTCATGGGTGACAGGGAAATGTTGAGGCCAGATAAGGTACCCGGACATGAAGTTGGCGGTGTACTGGCCGTTCGAATTTGTGATGAGAGAAAGGGACGGTTCGAGAGAATTCTCGCTGTAGCTCACCACCGCCTGTACAACAATGTTTTCATCCGTGCCTTTGACGAGATTGACTGTCGCACCGCCGATCTCGAAGAGGAGACGGAAGCTGGTTGCCCCTGCATTGGCTAAATCCTGCTTGGTGACCACAAGTGTTTTTTGCATGAGTTCATCTGCATACGCAGAGGATCCTGCAATTGAGAGAGTGAAGAAAAGCACTGCTAAAAACAGTCCAAAAACTTTCTTCATTTCACACCTCCTGGAATATAGTTTGTTGAGACAAGGCTTGTATAACGTATAGTCGTGATAAAGTCAAGAGGGGAAGGATTGTTTGTCAAGGCAAAGTAGAAATGTCCTGTTTTCGGCAAAGTAGAAATGTCATTGCGAGGGATAAAGTCCCGAAGCAATCTCATCAATTGTTTTATGTTTGTGCATTGTTAGATTGCTTTGTCGTCCGCCATGTCGGACTCCTCGCAATGACGATAAAAAGTACTTTATTAAACAGGCTGTTCACGTTTTACATGATCCTTAGTTCATGGTATAAAAATGTCGTTTTGGTGACTGTCGTCGCCAGCATTTCACTAAGTGTTTTTAAGGAGGAAGAGATGCCAGCATACCGTTTCACACCCGCATTTTTAATAACAGTTGTTCTTTGCTTCATACTTGCAGCAGGGCTGGGTATTCAGCAGGTAAGTGGTCAGCCTGCACCGCCGCAGCCGGCAGTTGCCAAGAAGCCCAAAGCGCTCGTTGTCTATTATTCCCGCACAGGCAATACGAAGGCGATTGCTGAATCAGTCAGGGAAGTCCTCGGAGCCGATATCCAGGAGATCAAGGATATGAAGGACCGGTCAGGCTTTTTTGGCTACATCGGCGGCATGATTGATTCCAAGAAAAATCCTATCACTGAAATCTCCCCCAAGGAGGTAAACATCAGGGATTACGACCTGATCGTTATCGGTTCACCGGGATGGGGAGTAAAGCTCACCCCGGCAATCAACACCTTCATTGGCAGGACAGACTTTACCGGCAAGAAGGTGGTCCTCTTCGGTGTGGCTTCTGCCCGGATACAGCAGAAAACCCTCGATGAGTACAGCAAGGTCATCACTTCCAGGGGCGGCAAGGTGATCGATACCTTTATCATCAAGACCCTGTTCATAAACCAGGATGAGATGAGGGCAGAGGCTAAAAAGATCAGCACCGAACGTGCAGGCAAATGGATGCGATAGTATAGGTATAGATACTGAATGGAATCATGAGACTAAATAACTTTATATAAAACTTTACGCAATTTTATTTTTATGTTATAAATTTTTTTCATTTTAATGGACGATACAAAAGAAAATCGCATCACTAATCTTTTCACATTTAAAGGAGGTATAAAGTGATAAAAAGGATTTTTCTCTCGGTGCTTGTAATTTTTTCAATATTCGTCTTTTCCACTCCCAATACTGTCTATGCATCATGGGCAAAGGCATTTGGTTATACTGATTCCACTGGTGGCATGGTATGGCCTGGTGCTGACTGCAATTATTACCTCTGGCTAACAGCCGGTGAGAGCACGTCAAAGAAGCTTTACTTTTCCGAGCTCGACTCCTTAGGCGACCCCCAGTGGACGAAGGTGGTCTACGGGACCGGTGAGAACGATCTCATGATTACACAGCTTGCTGACGGTGGATATTTTGTTTATGGGACAAAGACGTCCACCAGTACGGGTGATGACATCGTGTGGGAGAAGTTCAATTCGTCGTGGGTCAAACAGTATGGAAACACCTTCGGGGGAGCCAATGATGAAAGCGGTGGGCCTAATTTCACCGATGACGATGGGTTTCTCATTTCAGGCACTACAGAATCATATCTACCTGACGGGAGTGATAAGGACATGCTCTTAGTGAAGGTCAGTTCTTCGGGGACAATAGAGTGGAACAAGGCAATCCACCATGGGCTCAATGACTGGTCTCCAAGTATAACAGAGGTAAGCGACGGATACCTTTTCACTGCTGAAGTGGAAAACACCTCTGTCCCCGGTACCCCTGGCCAGGATATCGTGGTTGTAAAACTGAATAAATCCGGTACTATCCAATGGAAGCAGATCTACCAGGGCAGTATAGAAACTAGTACCTGGATAAATTCTGTAAGTGCACCGCAGGAAGTTACCGGCGGTTATCTCCTCTGGGGGAGTACAAAGCTCTATAGTGGAGACCTGGGAGATATTCTACTTATAAAAATAAACAGTTCGGGTGATATCATCTGGCAGAAGAAATACTACGATATAACCGGCAGTCAGGCAGGTATTGTGTATAGAGTGATGGAGAACACGGATGGGACCTTTCTCCTGGACGGATTGATTATGAACATCGGAAACTATACTGATATATCCAACATGCTTTTGATGAAACTCAGTTCAGCCGGTGAGATCGTCTGGAAAAAGACCCTGGGAGGGCCAGGGTATGATGTGGCAAGCCTGACTGAGACCACTGACGGAAACTACCTTCTCTCAGGTGTCACCAGCGACTATACCCAAATACCTTATGATCCCGGCAATATCCTCTATGCCAAATTAGCTATCAACCTTACCAGCGGCAGCATAACGTATCCCTGGGGATCGGCAAAGACATTCGGCAGCACTGGGTTTGAAAGCGGCGGGGTTTTTGAGTATTTCAATCAATACATGCTCTTCGGTTACACACAATCGTGGGGTGTTGGTACCCTGAATGCCCTGGGAATATTCTACCTCGATTCAGACGGGACTTTGCCCGGCTGTCAGTATTTTCAGGATTTTACTTTGACCGAAGGCACTGCCAGCCTGGCTGCAAGTATTACTTCTCTCGCATCATCGATTCCAACTCTCACTGAGAGGCAGGTGGGGACGACAGGCACGCTTGACCTGCATGTAGACACTGCAACCAATCCCACCGCAACTGACATCTGTTCGGCAACAACGTCAGGCACATACTCCATTGCCGGCACAATAACCTATAACGGTTCCGCATTAAGCGGTGTAACCGTAACCATCTCAGGAGGTACTTCAAAGACAACCACAACCGATGAAGATGGGGAATACATTTTTAGCGACTTAAGCAGCGGTACCTACATCATTACGCCGGGCAAGACCAGTTATATGTTTACCCCTGTAAGCAAGCAGGTTACTGCCGCCTCCTGTGCTGTCTGGCTCGGAGTGGACTTTACGGCAACTACCGGTGGAGGAGGGGGATGCAATACCTGGGCTGATGTCATTGCCAAGTATAATCAATATGTAAGCGGTCTGGCAGGCTGGGCTGACGTGATTTCCTGCTATAGCGATTATGTGACTCCTTAATACAGATCAAAGCATGAGAGGTTAATACGAGATTGCTTCGCTTCGCTCGCAATGACAGAATGATTACAAAGGCAGTGCTGCTCTTAACTGTCTTCTTTTGCCTTTCCGGCCCAGCATACAGCCAGGACCAGATTGTGGCAGAGGTGGGGAAGGAGAAGATCACCCTTAAAGATTATCAGGATCAAATCCTCCAGTATGAGAAGTCCAAATCCTTCCAGCAGAAACTGCAGAGCTTAACGCCTGAAGGAAAGAAAAAAATTCTGGACGGGATGGTCAGGGACAGCCTCTTTTATCAGGCTGCCCAGGAGAAGGGTCTGACTCTGAACGAGGAGACCCTGAAGGAGATTGAGCTGCTCAAGCGAAGGCTCCTCATCAGGAAGTATGTCGAGCAGACACTCAAGGAGAAACCAATTGAGGATGCGGAACTGAGAGACTACTACGAGAAAAACAGCGAGCGGTTTGTTATCCTCGAAAAGAGGAAACTGACCCATATCGTGGTTAAGACAGAGCAGGAAGCGCAAAAGCTGCTCGCTGAAGTGAAGGAAGGGAAGGATTTCGGCCTCCTCGCTGAGCAGAACAATACCGATGCGACGAAGAAGAAGAAGGGCGACCTGGGCTGGGTGAAGAAAGGGGCCATGGTGAAGGAGTTTGACGATGCGGCCTTCCAGCTGAAGAAAGGGGAGATGAGCGGCATCGTAAAGACCAGGTTCGGCTACCACATCATCAGGATGGAAGATATCAAGGCGCAGGAGCAGAAGAAATTTGAGGATGTGAAGGCGGATATCAGGAAGAAGTTAGAGCAGCAGAGAATTCAGGAGCTGGAGAGCCAGCTTAAAGATACGTATGGAGTAAAGGTAAACGAGGAATTGATTCCGGGAGGCGGACAATGAAGAGGTACATTCTTTTTACCGTCCTTTTCTCTTTGGTGTTTTTTATCCCTGCTCTCAGGGCAGATGAATTTACGGTCGAGCCGACACCCTTTTCACCCAATGCGAGCCCCGATGAGAAGGATACGCTTGAGATCTCGGGAACGATAAGCCAGACCGTCCCGGTCCAGGTCAGTATTCAGGGACCATCACCATCCACGCAGGTGGTGAAGACCATACCTTACTCTTCCTTCGATTACACCCACGGGTACGGCGGCGTCAGGGGGACGTGGGACGGGAAGAATGATTCAAACGTATTTGTGAGCGACGGGACGTACAGCCTCAGTTTTTCTACTCTCCTTAATAAAACCCTGAGCAAGGGAAATCAGTACGGTGACCACCGCGGAATGTTCAAGAGGTCGGTTGATGTTGCCATCGGTGATGACGGGAAGATTTATGTCCTCGATACCGGCGTTACTTACCCTGACAGCAACGAATACCGGAGCGTAATCCAAGTCTTTGACAGCAGCAGGAATTATCTCTTTTCCATCCAGAATACGAGTGTTGGTCAGCCCGGCTACCTTGATACACCGAAGGCACTGGCAATCAAGGGCAGCAAGCTCTATGTATTAGATGCCGGTTATAACGCAGACACGGTAAAGGTGTTTGAGATCAGCGGGAACAGCGGGACCTACTCCAAGGCATTCGGCAAGAACAGTACGAGCAATACCGGCGATGGTTATTTCAATCTTTCAGCGGACTATCCGAGCAACCTCGCCATTGATAGCCAGGGAAGGGTATGGGTGGTTGATACCGGAAATAACCGAGTGCAGGTCTTTGATGCAAACGGGAATTTCTCCTTCAAGTTCGGCAGCGAGGGGACAACGAACGGGAAGTTCAGCTTTTCCGGCGGCGGCTACATCGCCTTTGACTCCAGCGACAATGCCTACGTGGCTGATACAACCCGGATCCAGGTCTTCGATTCAAGCGGGAATTATTCAAAATTAGTCATCAGTTATTACACGAGTATGCCGCCCCAAGTCAAGGATATTGGGGCCATAGCAGTGGACGGGACGGGTAACTACGTCTACATTGCCTCTGATGGCGGTGAGAAGGTGGTGATCCTGAAAAAAAGCGGGACCCCATACATTTTTTACAAGCAGTTCGGGAAAGATATCAACACCACCACAAACCTCGCGGAGCCTGGAAGAGGTTCCGGAGAATTCGCCGGCATCACCAGCCTTCACATTGCCTCGAATAAATTATATACCGTTGAGTCGAGATACAACCAGCGTGTACAGGTCTTTGACTTAGAAGGGGTCTACTCTGCTCAACTGGGAATGAGCACAGGGGAATTCCTGGAGCCAAAAGGGATTACTGTCGGACCTGATGGAAATGTCTATGTGGCGGATTACGGGAACTACCGCATTCAGAAATTCAATTCGAGCGGAACCTTCCAGCTCCAGATCCTCATCCCCTTTGACAGCTCCCTCCTCACCCACCCTGAAACTCTTGCTGTTGACAGCAGCGGAAACATCTACTCCTGCGGGGATGATAACCGTGGGGTATTAAAGGTATTCGATTCTTCCGGTAACCTCATCACTTCAGAGGATATGGTGGATGAAGAGGGAGACCTGTTCCATCCCGGGGGGATAGCAGTCATCGGGAATTATGTCTATATCTCAGCAAAGACTTGGCCCAGCGGCAAGGTCTGCAAGTTTAATAAGAGTGGAATCTTTCAATCTTCTTTTGGCAGCTTTGATTTCGAGGATGGCCTGGGAGGCATGGCAGTCTACCAGAGCAATCTGTACGTGTTAGACAAGATTGCAAAAGAGGGAACGTCGGACGAGATACTCCGCGTTCAGGTTTTCAACTCGAGCGGTACCCAGACCGGGACCATTAACCTTGCTGAAACGGAATGGCGGGGTTACCATGACGAGTTTGCTTCCATTGCGATAGACAGTTTGGGGAATATCTACATTGTCCATAACTACCCCTATGAAGACACGGTATTTGTTTACAACCAGAGCGGCGAGTTTCTCTATAAGTTTGGAGAGACAGACGATGATTCCAGTTCCTACTTCGTGCCGCACGGGATAGCCGCAGACAGCTCCGGGAATTTTTACCTGACCGACTATCACGATGATTCCAGTGTAACCAGCACCAACTACTCTCACCGATTCCTGAAATACAACACCAACTCCAGCGTTACCCTCGGTACTGCAAGCTGCGAGGTGGACAATACCCTTCCGACCGCTACGATCACCTATCCCACTGACAATGCCGTTGTGGGAGGGAGTTTTAGTGCCACTGGCACGGCATCGGACAAGAACTTTGATGAATACCGGGTGGAGCTTAACTCTTCCATCCTTTATACAGGAACCAGCCCCGTTCAGAATGGCATCCTGGCCGCTATTAGTCTTAACTATGAAGACACGTACACCATACAGCTCACGGTCTGGGATACGGCAGGGAATGAAAATACTGACGAGGTGACCTTCTACTACGATGCGAGCGCCCCTGTTTCTTATGTCAAATCTCTCTCCAGCTATCAGAACACAGCCTCATTCCCGGTTGAGTGGTCAGGGTACGATTCAGGTTCAGGGGTTGCCACCTATGACGTCCAGTACCGGGATGGAGAGAATGGTACCTGGACAGATTGGCTGACCAACACCACCTTAACCTCATCAACCTTCACTGGTTCAGACGGCCATACCTATTACTTCCGGTGCAGGGCGAAGGATAAGGCAGGGGTGCAGGAGAGCTATCCCTCTGATTATGACACGCACACCATGGTTGACCTCCAGAAGCCTGTATTCGGCACGGTAAAACCGCCGAGCGGCGCATACGTGGGTGATACGCCGAAGATCACCGTGGAAGTCTCAGACCCCGAGAAAGGAAGCGGGATCGATACTTCAACGATAACAGTTACGATAGACGGAACACCGTTAACGTATCATCCCTATTCTGACGGCAAGATTACGATCACGCCTGCTACTCCATTCTCAAAAAGCCCGCCCCTCCATACCGTGGTTGTGAATATATCTGACCTGGCAGGGAATGCCGCAGATACACTCACGCTCAGCTACAATGCCCTGAACTTTGACGGGACGGTCACCACCCTTTCGCCTGACCCGAACCCTGCCACCTCGGAGATCATGCCCGGCGGGACAGTATACCGCTACTACAAGGTCCTGGACAAGAACGGGAATCCCGCTGTCGGCGTCTCCCTCACGACCACTTGGAATAAGAATAATACCGGCGCTGCTGATTCCTCTGATTCTGATGCCTCTGATGAAAACGGTATCGTGGCAGTGGGCCTCGACGCAGATCTTCTGGGAACTGTAAATGATACCCCTGTAAACTGTACAATTACCGCTGCAGGTGGAAATGCCATTACTCCGACTATTCCCTTCGACGTAGATATTATTCCACGCGAGTCTACCTCCCATTTCAAATTCGGAAGTGGTATTAATCTGGCCGGTGCTGTCGGTGTTGGAGTGAAGGTGGGTGTGAAGAAGGGATTTGAATACAGCGTTATGAACACGGATCCTTCCTCCAGCACGAATGGTGACATAGACTTTGAGAGGAGCCACGAGATGGAGGTTGGTGTCTATGTGGGGGCGGATGTCGGAGGTGGAGTTAAGGGGGCCTGCTATGCCAGTGCCGGTGCGAAGATCGGGGAGTCCCTCATGGTCTTCTATGCAAACAAGTACCACTTTGATGACCCCGGTTCCACCGAGCAGGAGATCCTGAGGTCGGGGCTCATTGTTGCTGCCCTGATGGAACAGCTGGGTATCCCTGAAATAGACCTGATGCTCAGTTTTGTTATCGAGTCATACAATGAGTACTTTAATAATTATATGAACGAGCAGAAATTCTCTGCCGGCATCAAGGCCTGGGGAGAGGCGAATGCCGGAGCAGGGTTAGGCCTGGGTGATGATAAGAACGTCTTCCTCGGTATTGGCGTCGGCGCAGGGATCGAGGGAGACTACCAGATAATGGGAGAGTTTTCCACCTTCTATGACCAGGGAGATCAGAGACCTGATGCCATGTCAGCAGGGATCTCTTATGCCGGCTCCATTGACCTTTCTGCCGGAGTGGAAGGTGGTATTGTCTCCGACAAGGTAAAAGCAGGGATAGGGGCAAATGCCGCAGGCGAGTACCGGATGACTCTCTTTGCTGACAGTACAGGCATCACCAAAGGTGAGATCAGCTTCAAAGGTGAGAAGGACTGGGGGGTGACCGTCTCCAGTTCCTTCTATGAGCCGGGCTCTACCTCCACGACAAAGATTATCCTCAACAGGGATCAGCTGACTACGCTGGCTTCAGACCTTCTGGACCTTACCTATATTACAGACTTTATCAATGGGAGTACCAAGGACCAGCAGTCAATTCTTGGACCTTCAGCTATCCGGGATAAATTAAACGCCTTATGCAACCACTTGGCGGATATGAACTTTGAGTATGAGATTGAAGAAGAGGACGGCCTCGCTATCAATATTGAACCCAGCCTCACTCTTGCACTGGTGATTGAGGTAGAAGCGGGTGTCTCGATTGACATAGAGAAGTCAGTTACCTTTACGAAAGAGAAGGGTATCATTGCAGGTGCCTTCGGCGAAGAGATGCCCTTTGAGAAGTACGAGCTGGACGACCATGTGCCGTCGCCTGAAGACCTTGACTTTACATCGATGTTTCAAGACCTGGGTGAATCTCTCTGGGATGTTGCAACATCAATAGTTGACAGCGCCATAGATACAGTTGTCAACACAACAGTCTATGTGTACAACTGGGTGGCTGAAGGGATTGAGGATTTGTTCGCACCTCCATTATCAGGATCGGCCGGGAGATCATCACGGAGCGGGACCTATACCGGAGTTGGCAGGGTATTCATGTTCATAACGGAAGGACAACCTGAAGGACTTGCCATCTCTGAATTGAGCAGCGAATTAACCTCTCCCCATACCATTACGAACGGCAACTGCACGCTGACGATCAATCCCGGCGCAACAACTGCCCAGATCACGATCAGTTACAGTGACAGCGAAGTCTCCGGTCTGAATGAAGGCTCTCTCGTGATCTTCGGCTACGATACTGTGAACAGGAAATGGGCGCCGCTGTCTGACAGCCAGGTTGATACTGCGAACAACAGAGTTACTGCTTCAACCGGTATACTCGGAAAGTTTGCCCTTGCAGTCCCGCTTCCCTTCGGGGATATCGTGCTCCACGTGACACCGCAGGGGGTGGACAAGAATGCACTCAGTACCATTACCGTTACCTCAGACCCGATAAAGCTCTCCAACGGCAATACCGTTTCTGATGGTACGCTGGTAACGGTTTCCTCTTTACTGAACCAGACAACTGCATTGGAAAACTTCGGTACCATCACCACAACGGATAAAGATACTGGTACACCGGGTGTTCAGGTTACAACTTCAGGAGGGACAATCACCTTCCAGATCATGCCACCTTCAACAGAAGGAAGCGGGCTGATTACTGCAGAAACAGTACAGGGAACTGCCAGCGGGAAGGCGACATTCGCTGTGATAACCGACATAGATGCAGACGGGAACGGGCTCCCTGACTGGTGGGAGCTCCAGTATTTCGGCACAACCGGTCAGAGCGCTTCTGCCGATGCGGACAGTGACGGGTTAACCAACCTCGAGGAGTACCAGAACAGGACTGATCCGACGAAGGCCGATACAGACGCCGACGGGATGCCTGACGGCTGGGAGGTTGACAATAAGCTTAATCCGCTGCTTGACGATGCAAACCTTGACGCGGATAACGACACCTATACCAACCTGCAAGAGTACCTGGGCGGGAGCGATCCCCAGGATCCAAATTCAATCCCGGGCGAGTGCGCAAAGTGGGATGACGTGATCACAAAGTACCAGAAGTATGTGGGCGGGCAGGCTACTTGGACTGATGTGATTGAGTGCTATCAGGGGTATGTGAGCAGCCCGTGACTGTATATGAAAGTAATACAAATGTATTAAATCCTTTTCCACCGTCATTGCGAGCGACCTGTCTGTGTGCCACGCACAGGCAGGCCAACGGGAGCGTGGCAATCTCACACTATTGTTTTAAGATTGCTTCCTCGTTTCACTCCTCGCAATGACACTTTACTGCATGCGTTCGTATTAAGTTCCAGGTTCCGAGTTTTAAAAGACGAGATTACTCGCTTCACTCGGAATGACAAACCACCCTGTCACGCGAGGTATAGCCGAAACAACGGCAACATGGACGGATGTGATTAACTGTTCTACCGCCTATGTGACTCCTTAATCCCCCTTCATTTCAGATAATTCCCGTTCTCTCCCCAATACATTTACACTTATTTTACAGTTATTCCCAAATTTATTCACATTGCTCATCCATAATGTGATCCAAAAGCAGTACGGTGAAAACAAAAGTTTTTATTGGATGAACAAGAGGAGGGAAATGACAATGAAAAAGAAGCAAATGAGTTTAACAAAGAAGAGCGTGTGTTTATTTATCATCATCTCGTTTCTTTTAGTCCCGCTCATCTCTCTTGCGGACAAGCAGGATAAAAAAATTCTGATCGTCTACTACTCACGAACAGGCAAAACAAAGCTTATCTGCGAGACGTTACAGAAAAACCTTGATGCCGCCGCTTTTGAAGTGAAGGACAAGGAAGATCGCTCCGGAACCCTGGGATTTTTGGGAGCTGCGTATGACGTTATTTTAGACCGTCATACGACGATTGAACCGGGGAAGATAGATTTGTCACCGTATTCCCATATTATTATTGCCTCTCCGGTCTGGAACTGGAAACTGAGCACCCCCATCCATACCCTGCTGGAAACCCACAATTTTACCGGCAAGAAGGTTTTTCTTGTTACCACCGCGAATATTGACATAAAGAAGTATGAGGCATTCGGGAATGAAGCTCCTTTCGTTAAAAGATTCCTCAAGGATTACTTGCGGGGAAAGAAGAAGGACAGTCAATCTTTCGCCAAAGGGAATGGGGGAGAATTCCTGGGCCATTACCATTTTGCCACCCAGGAAAAAACCTCTGAACAGATTGTAGAGGATGCCCTAAAAGTTATTGATAAGATAAAAAAACAGCTTTCTTCCTGAAATGCACAGACAAGGAAAAGTAGCGATTGTTAATATCAATTTAAGAGGAGAAATGTCTTGACATAAAATACGTGCCTGATATGTTGTGCATATCTATAATATGCCGTTATGCAAACAGATATTATTGACCGAGAGATTATTATTGTTGATGTCACCACTCTAAGGTCAGAGGTAAACTTCTAATTATTAACCAAGACAATAAAGGAGAAAGACAATGCTAAGGGCTCTTGCTACCGGCTTTGCAGGTATTCTTTATTTTGTCGTATCCCTCCTGCTTTTTATCCCGTTCAGGATGAAGCCTATCGCCAATTACAATCTTGTTATATTCCCCTTATTATCCGCTATCGCACTTGCCCTTTTTTATAAGGTATGCACAGTGACTGAGGAGAACAAGGCTTACCAGTATGCCTATGCCTGCGCTATACTGATGTGGCAGGTGCTGGGAGAGATCGCATCCATCCGGGTGCCTGAGGGTATGATCCTCCAGTTCAGCGGGATGAATATCAAAATTCTTGATGCCTACATCTATGTGGCAGCGCTCTGGATCCTGCTCCACATTCTCTGGCGGACAAAGGCAGTTGCCAACCGCTTCCTCTTCCTCATGCTCATCTTCCTTTCGATCTGGAGCTTCGAACTCTACATGGATAACTACTCATCAAGGATTGCGGTAGATGCGATGCCCAATATTGCTAATATTATACTGGTTGTGTTTCTGGTCCTCACCGTTGTTATCCTTTATGTGGCAAGGAAAGCTGCAACCATTGAAAAGAAGACGGTTATGGGAGGTCTCTTATACATAACCATTTCCATTGTAATTATGGCTTCGGGTCAGTGGAAAAAGCCCCAGGAGTTTTACGTGAAGTATGAAAAGCCAGCCATAGAAAACGAGATCAAGAACTTGCAGGAGGAGCTGGCATATATAAATAAACTCCAGGAGCAGATGGGGATAGCCAAGAAGGAAGAAGCGGCTGCCGTACCCCAGCAGCAGGGTGGGACACCTCCTGCGCCTGCTGAACAGGGAAAGCAACAGACCAACCCGTAAGTCCGGGCGGTCTCTTAGAATCGGAGGTTACTACTATGGAGGAACAGACCCGTTATGTAACACCCCTTGCCAGGTGGGCACGGATCCTCGAGATCTTTATCCCCGGCTACATGTTCGGAAAATCCTGGGGGATTGCAGATGAAAAGACCGTTGACCTCTTCCGTGCCATGTTTCCCCCCTTCCTCATTGATGGTGCGGAGTTCTTAAAACAATTTATTCATACTGACAATGTGTATCTGCAACGTCTGATTTCCACCTCTGCCGGGGCAGTAGTGGGATTCCTGGTTATTGCTGCTGTGGCCCTGGTTATCCACTTGGTGCTCCGCGACCGCAAGTACATCGACTCCCTCCGCTTCACGGCAATCTGCATGATACCCATAGCCGTTCTGAACGGGACACTCTCGCATGCGGTCAAGACACTGGTTGAGAATCTGAGCACCCAGGCACCTGAAACGCTGAAAGACAGCGTTGTCCGTGGACCCTGGAACTTTCTTGCCATGAACTTTGTCTTCTTCATGACCGCCCTGTGGATGATGTCACGTCGGACAGGTGTAGCACGTTCACGGAGATGGGGTGTTCTTGCTGTCGGTGCAGGTTTTATGGTCCTCTTTGTTGCCCTTGGTCTGATGATCTTCCCTGCTGAGTGGAATGCGTTACTTCCCAAACTGCAGCAGTC